>JAAYBO010000264.1 GCA_012730095.1 Clostridiaceae bacterium | reverse complement strand
TCATATGCGGGATTAACTCAGTGGTAGAGTGTCACCTTGCCAAGGTGAAAGTCGCGAGTTCGAATCTCGTATCCCGCTCCATTTTTACGGCGCCATAGCCAAGTGGTAAGGCAGAGGTCTGCAAAACCTTTATTCCCCGGTTCAAATCCGGGTGGCGCCTCCAACTGATACCAGGCCTTTAAGGTTCGGTATTTTTTATTGCTTATCGAAATACCGACAATCTACCGACACAACAATTATTTACCGACAGGATAGCGTCAATAAAAAATCCCCCTTTGAAAAGAGGAGGAGGAAATCTATCATGATTATTCAGTTTGCTTTATGCTTTGTGGTTTCCTTTTTGGACTGGTAAAGTCTATTCATTTCTTCCGCTGCTGCAACATCACGTTTTTTGAATGCGTGAGCGTAAATTGAAAGAGTTGTATTGCTGTTACTGTGCCCGAGCCTCTGTGTATTATTAATGTACTGAAAAAAACCGATATAAATAATAAGAAATATCACTCCTGTAAATAATAGAGGTATACAATACCGCTATCGCCCATAGGTTTAAGCAAAATGGAATTTTTCATTTGTAAAATTAAGGTTGCGTTACCGTACAAGGAGTGATAAACTTATGGCAAAGATATATAATATTGCTGATTTCAAGTGGGAGTTGTCAATGAAGGAGATCAGCATTTTTGATGTTGCTAAAACTTTTCTTCATTTAGAATCAATGACGCATAAAAAACTGCAAAAAATCTGTTATTATGCACAAGCTTGGCACTTAGCTTTAGAAGGTGAACCATTATTTCATGAAAGATTTGAAGCTTGGATACATGGTCCTGTTTGCCCTGAGCTGTATGATTACTATAAAACTTATGGTTGGACAAACATTCCCGTGACGAAGGAAGTCCCACATAACATAACTGGTAAAGTGTATGACTTTATAAAAGAAATTTATAGAGCATATGGCCAACTTGATGGAGAACAACTTGAGTTACTTTCTCATTCAGAGAAACCCTGGCAAGAAGCAAGAAAAGGTCTAAAAATTAATGAACCTTCTAACGAGACAATAAAACATACTGTCATGAGAGAATATTATCTTAAATTATATGAGGAGTCTCAGAATGACTGATGGCCAAGAAAAGAGAAGGTGAACTCCCCAAAACTCCCGTAAAAAAACTTAAAACAATAACCAATGTGGATCACTTACAACCTTCTGGCGTTAATAAGCTATACTTACGGAATATTGAAGCACTTAGGCAAATGGGCCAACAACCATTGACTTTTACTTTTGAAGATTTCGATAGAGGGCATGAATATTTTAATTTATCAAGGGTAGGTCTAGAATGGTTTATCCTTTTGCTTGATACCCTTAAGGAATTATCAAAAAAAACATGGCCGGAGGTACAACAAGATAGTTATTACGATGCTCATCCTCACGATTGGAGTAAAACAACAACACGTTTCCAAAAAGACAAGTATGAACAATATGAAGGAGTACAATTTTCTTTAGGATCAAATCGTGGTCGGGTTCATGGCTATATTATTGGAAACTTATTTTTTGTTGTTTGGTTAGACAAATATCACAACTTATATGACATGGAAGGTTACCCATCAGTAAAAAGCAAAATAAAAAATATGAAGGATTATCCCGGCGTCAGTTGTATTCAAGTATACAATACTAATATAAAAATATTGACCGATAAGATTGGGGAATTGGAAAGCAGAATCAAGAAATTAGAATCAGATATAGAATTATATTTAAAGATAAATAGTGAAATTGAAGAGCAAAATATTGCATTAAAAAAAGAGAATGATCATTTAAACAATATAATTTCCATTAAGAGAAAAAAACAAGAAAAATACAAAAAGAAAGTAGAAAAATGGAGGCGTAAAAAATAACCCCAATATACTATTCTTAACTATACCTTTTTCCTAGAATCGGATCCCTTTTTGCAATAAGCGGGTTTAACCATTCAGCCTTCCCTTTAGCCCAATCAATCCATTCTAAAATTTGCTTTAGCTGTTCGGGATTATTTGAATATGTGGGCAATTGCTTTTCCAACTCATTAAGATAATTCATGATGATAGAAGATTTTTGCCAATCAAGAGCCTCGGTTTCAAGTTGTTTCAACTTTTCAAGTTCTTTTTCTTGAAGTTGCTTTAGCTGCCATCTCTTCTCTTGTTCTTCACGGTAACGGATTTCTTCAAGTCGACGCTTTTCTCGTAACTCTTTAATATTTGTAGATATACTGATAAGTTCAAAAATAAAAATCAGGGATAAGGGCTTCAACTTTTTTGTTCCTGCTGTCTTTAAAGGCTTTTCTATCAGCTCTAAACTCATCTATAATAAGGGATAATTCACCAGTTGGAAGAAAATCATAAACAGGACAAGAAAAATACCGATAAATTAGCTGTTTTCTTTTTTCTTCTGGTGTTAATACATGAGTAACTTTTTTTAGATGCTCTCGTATCCTCACAATGAGTTTTTCCCCTTCAATAATAACAATGTTTTTTCAATGTCATTATCATATTTTACACTATAACCAAGCTTTTCGAGAGTCAGTATTAGTATGTTTGCAATCCTTAATGCCCTATTTAATGATGCTTCAGTAACTGCTATCTGGAACTAAATATAAGATGTTCATTCCTGGGATAGATAGAATTGTAACAGTTGAACGTATCAAATAATTGAGCCGAAAGGCTCTTTTTTAATGAGTTCACATTTGTAAACTTAAAGGAGGTAATTTACATGAAAAATCCAATAATCAAAAACCCTACTATTATACAAAGTTAAACATTCTTGCAGCGGAATACGACTTGACGGACGCCGAGATGGCGCGGATTGCAGGCATGGCGTATAGTACATATTCGGACAAAAAACGCGGAAAGATCCGTTGGTTCGAAGATGAAATGTACCGTATCTGTAAATACTTCAACCGTTCGCTTTATGGCCTGTTCTGGCCGGAGGAATTAGACCCAAATAGAATGTGATTATAATAAGGGCATTTGCCCTTATTATTTTGGATAATTATACTTGACACAATATGGAACAAAATGATACCTATAAGCAAATAAAAGCATAAAGGAGGGGTATATTGGGAGAATTTTTAACAGAATCACAACTATGCGAATGGCTAAAAATTAGCAGAAGTACAGCAGTAAGGTGGAGAAAAAATGGGATGCCGTTTACGAAAGTGAGTAAAGCAATTAGGTATGACAAAGACAAAGTGCAAAAATGGCTTGACGAAAAAAGCCAAAACTAAAGGAACCCGGCTTACCCTCGCAAAGTACCCGGATTCCTTAACAACACAAAGCCTTTAGGGGCTCCGTTTTGTTATTCCATTTTAGCATATCTGGAAGCCTCCGACAAGGCAGAGAAAGCTATCTACAACGTAACGGCATTTCAGAGAGTAACTTGTCACAGAAAACCGGAATACCGGAAAAAAGAATCCGTTCAATGCTTACAGGGGAAACGCGCATGTCATTCAATACTTTTGTACGTATCTACGAGGCCCTGGACGCTTCCCCGAACGATTTATTGAGCGACAAGTCGGACAATCAGGCGTTCTGTGAACTCATGTATATTATCATTGAGTTATCGGACAGGAACATTAGCAGGCTGCTAACATTCGCCCGCGGACTATCAAGGAACGGGGAACAGGAAAGGGAGGTTTTATCATGCTAACGGTTTCGGGAGAGTATATTGACAATGTAGTGCTTGAACCTATTCAGAAAGACGAAGAATACGGGAAAGCGAAAGATAAGTTTTATGAGGTAATTGAGAAATTGCAAGGCAGGGAAAAGTTAGATGTTGAGGCCGCGGCTAACTGGATGGAATCGAAAAGCATTTTATTATCTTATCGAAACGGATTCAATGACGGCATACGTTTCATTCTGGACGCAATAACCGGTAAGGAGGTATTTGAGTATGGAAAGGAATAATATCCATGAATACGCAAAAGCAAAATTATTGAACTCAGGGATTGATTTTTTTTCCGTTCCCAAAAAGGACATACTGGCAACGTGCAAGGCATACAGAAAGAATCTAAGCAAGGATACTTATAACGCCGTCGTTAAAGCAATAAACGATATTTACAACAAATAACCGATCGTTTCAAGGGGTGCAGACTTTGTATGCCCCCTTCCCTATTTTGAAAGTAGCATAATACGCTGATTAAGAAGCGTGATAACTGAGAACACGCTTCTTACAGGCATTGCAAAGGGTGTTGAAACTAACAAAAAGATGATATGATTTAATTAGTAATGGAGTAGGACAGACCTACTTCTTATTTTTTTATGGGAGGTTGAAAAAATAGCACAAAACATTTCAGTAAAAGAAGCGGCAGAGATAATGGGGAAATCCCCGCAATTTGTAAGAATCGGTCTGCAAAGAGGCATATTGCCATTCGGCAAAGCAGTAAAACAAAGTTCTATCTGGACATATCACATATCACCCAAATTGTTTTACGAGTACATCGGAGAACCTTCTACATGGAAAGAAACTAATGATAAAGAGGAAAAATAGGGGCGTAGTTAATCGTGCTCTTACTCAAAATGAGTATCAGTTCCTAAAGAAAGGGGCAAGAGTATCCGTAATGGATACCTTGTTTTTCCCCAGGAATTTCTGAGTGGGATAAAAGGGCAACATAAAACTTTACTGCAAATATTGATTATGGTAAAATCGTAATAATATTTATAAAGGTAGGTTTGTTATGAGGTATAACATCTATTGTGATGAAAGTTGCCATTTAGAAAAAGATAAATCAAATATTATGGTTTTGGGGGCAATGTCCTGTCTTATAGAAAACAAGAAGGAAATATTTAATGATATTCGAAGCATAAAAGAAATTCATGGTTTAAGTAAAAGTTTTGAAATTAAGTGGACTAAGGTATCTGAATCAAAAATTGAATTTTATAAAGACCTTGTTGATTATTTTTTTCGTAATGAAAAATTGTCCTTTCGTGGTTTAATTGCGATTGGTAAAAATAAGCTAGATAATGCGTTATACAATAATAACGATTATGATTTATGGTATTACAAGATGTATTTTTATCTTTTAGATGTCATTATCTATCCAGGCGAAGAATACTGTGTTTTTATTGATATAAAAGATACGAGGGGTGGACCTAGAGTAAGAAAACTTCAAAAGGTTTTATGCAATAACAAATATGATTATAACAATGAAGTAATTAAAAGAATAAGTCAAATTAATTCCAAGGAATCTGAAATAATGCAAATAGTTGATTTGATAATTGGCGCACTATCATATTATTACCGAGGTTTATATGATCAACCGGGAAACCGTGGAAAACAGATATTAATTGATGCGATAAAAGAAAAAGCTGATATAACAAAAACAACGCCAAGAAGTGAAAGCAAATTTAATCTCTTCATATGGAAGCCAAGGGGGTCTTATTAATGGTTCTCGAATGCAAACAGATTCCTCCATTGGTTACGTTACAAGAATATAATGGTGATTACTTTACATACGAAGAAGCAATTTATGCTTTATTCACTAAGGATTTTGTTGATGCAAGGCCTATTTTTAAAGGGAAGGCATTAGGATTAAAGCGACATCCACTATTTAAAGGGCGTGAAGCGACTTTCTGGCATATTATTTCTGAAGGTCCAATAGAAAATGTAAGAACACCTGACTTAAGAAGGTATGAAAGAATATTGTGGCCAAAAGTAATCATTGAAATTTGTAGCTCGACTTGTAAAGAGATAAAAATATGGAAAAATATAAGGAAAGGCGAAACTAGGATTCTGTTATGGTGCGAACGGATTGAATACCTTGTAATACTTGCTGATAGAGGAAGCTATATTCTTTTTTGGACATCATATCCCGTCTTTGAAGAACACATTAAAAGAAAACTTCGGAAAGAATACTATGAATATATCGCTAATCCATTCTAATGCTAATGCCGCACGAATATATATCCACGCGGCATCGTTACTCCTTCTACACATGGTAGATGAGCTAATTGTATTTTACTCCAACCCGACAAAGTTGTCAAGACTTTTCCACAGAATTATCCACAGCTTTTCGAGTTGAGTTGCATGCATGCTAATATATATTATGCCATTAACGATTAATTCTACACCTGTATTATCGGTATTTTTTTAAAACAATAAAGGTTCTCTGTCGATACGAGTAGCGGTTTTTTCTACCGACATTTTCACCGACACTTTTTTAAAATACCGACATATTTTAAGCAATTTTCAGCAACATATAAGTACCGCCAAAGCGAGCAATATCAACGTTTCACAATATTCATAAACTTATAGCAACAGTAATATATGGGTCTGCAAAACCTTTATTCCCCGGTTCAAATCCGGGTGGCGCCTCCAACTGATACCAGGCCTTTAAGGTTCGGTATTTTTTTATTTCTATTAAAAATGCTTTTTACTCCTGTAAAAATAGGCAATATGGAAGTGCCAAACAGGTTTGTTGTTCCTCCAGTGGGCACTAATCTTGCAAATGCTGATGGATTTTCTCATTTCTGTGATTCTATATCTTGAAAAGCGATACAACTTTTAAAAGTTTGTGCATGCTTTCTCTAACATTATTTGCTTGCTCTAACACTTCATTGGCTTGTGTCACAACAATACTTGTTTTATTTGCCATGTCCATTGTTTCATTTGCTCCCTCAACAGCTGCATTGGCGACATCATTAATAGCCTGCATTATATCCTGAACAGAAGAGTAAAGCTGCTCAGAAGTTGCACTGAAATCCATTACCATATCACTTATTATTTGAGCGTCGTTATTGTACTGCTTTCCTGTTTCAACAAATATATCATAGTCTTTGGCGACCTTGTTATCCAAAAAGGTTAAAACTTGTTCCGAACTTACGGAAAGATTATGTACCGCCTCCAAAACCTGCTCAGTAACATTTTGAATTTCAGTGGCGGTTTGCTTTGAGTTTTCAGCCAGTTTTCTTATTTCTTCGGCGACAACGGCGAAACCTCTGCCTGATTCACCTGCTTGCGCGGCTTCTATTGTGGCATTTAGCGCCAACAGGTTTGTGCGGGCCGAAATTTCAAGAATCGCATCTGACAGAACCTGTATTCTTTCTACCGCTTTTGATTTTTCAATCGCATCCCTTAGCATGGCAGAATTATTCAGACGGATATCCTGCGCGCTTTTCAGCGAATCTTCGGCCGTTTTTCTTAATTCAGTGGCTCTATTGCTGACTTCTCCCGCGGTTTCCGCACCTTCCTGAGCTTTTTTTGCAATTGATTCTATTGCTGACTCAATTTCAGTGGTTGTAGCATTCATTTCTTCGGACATTGCAGACGTTTCTTCCATTTTTGCTGATAATTCCTCAGTGATAGACGATATTGCGTGTATTTCATCTGTTAGTTTGTACATGTTTTCACTGGAAACTGAAATTGAATTATTCACGTTTTTAGATTCAGAGATAACATTTTTAATTATTTCCGATACGCTTTCATTAATTTTCTTAAAACTTCTTGTTAGATTACCGATTTCATCATGCCTTTCTAAATATTTTTCATTTACATCAGTTGTGAAATTTCCCTCAGACATGGTAATACACTGGTTTGTCAATTCAGTAAGAGGTTTTGAAATATTTTTTCCAATAAAGTATGAGACTAAAGAACCGGCAGCTAAAAATAAAGCGGATATAATAATAAAAATTATTTTAAGATCAGAGAGCTCGGACATCATCTCACCCTTATCAACAGACACCGCTATAGACCAGCCGTAATCAGGAATTGGCGCGAAACCGGCAATTTTTGCAATACCCTTATACTTGTATTCTTCGAATCCTGTGACTCCGTCCATCATTTTTTTCTGAACATTGGTGAAATTATCAAACCCAAAATCATTGTCGGTTTCCGCATCTGTGTATGTAGCATTGGCAATTGTATCAACCTCTTCCGTGTTTGTCGATGATGCGGACCGGGTAGCTGTTGCGTTAGCATCTACTGTTTTGGCTGATATAATGCTGTTTAAAAGTTCGGTATCGGCGTGGGCAATAGTTCTGCCCTGATTGTCTATTATAAATGCTTCACCGGTTTTGCCGAATTGGATCCTTTTTGCAAATTCACTTAATTCCAGCCCATCTCTTATAGCCATAAGCACGCCGATAACTTCATCGTCAACAATAACAGGTACGGAATAAGTCATAACAACTGTGCTTCCATCTTCGGAGAACATCGGATCTGATATTGTGTTTTTTCCTGATAATGCTGTTTTAAACAGGTCATTATCCTTCATATCCGAAACGATGCCGCTATTAGATATGGACTTTCCTTCGGTATCAATTAGTATCATTTGCAGGTGCTGCGCTCTTTTTGTTTCGTTTGATAAAAAAGATACGATACCGGAATAATCACCGTCTGTTTCTTTCAGTATTCGCATATAATCAGAAGATGCGATAAGGTTTAATACATTTAGTTGGTTCTGTATACTGTCCGTTATCGTTAATGACGCCTCTGATGCAAATTTAGGCATAGTTTCATTAAGAACAGTAATTAACGAGTTAGAAGATGCAAAATAGGATATTATTCCAAAACCAAGACAGACAAATATAAGTAATACTCCGAAAAATATGGTAATCCTTGAGCCTATGCTTTTCATAAGTGATATCCAATCCTTTCAGCCGCTAAAAATGTTAAAATCAAAATGATTATATTATATATACTCACATTTGCCCTGTTGTAAACATTTTTTGACGTTAAAAAATAAAAGTATGTTGCTCGTGACAAACTAAAATCGAGTTCTCATCAAAACCAAAATTGGCTTTTCATATGAAAAAATGTATACTATAATAGTAGGGATATACAACCATTGTTAATATAACGAAAGAAAAAGTTTAGCAAATTCAATATACCGGGTGCATAGGAGAACAGTGCGGTATGTTTAAATTTACCGATTAAGGAGACAAGAAGATGAATCTATCCGATTTGAAAGATGTGCTGATGACAACAAAAAAATTGGTTTGTGAAGCGGGAAAGATTATTCTTGAGGTATATTCGAAGGATTTTTCCGTTGATTACAAGGATGATTACACTCCGGTTACTGACGCCGACAGAAAATCAAATGATTATATAATAAATGCTCTTAAAAGCCAATATCCTGAGTGTGCAATTTTAGCCGAAGAATCACCGGATGATCCAAACAGCAGGATTAATAATGACTGGTGTTTTATTATTGATCCTCTTGACGGAACAAAGGAATTTATAAAAAAGAATGGTGAGTTCACGGTTAATGCTGCGTTAGCGTACAAAGGCAAAGCGGTTCTTGGGGTCATTGGGATCCCTGTAACGGATGAACTTTATTATGCGGCTAAAGGAATGGGAGCGTTTTATGAAAGTAAAGGGCAGGTGCAAAAAATTAAGGTTTCAGATAGAACAAAAGATATTTGTATTTTAATAAGCAGGTCACATAAATCCGATAAGCTTCTGCAGCTAATCGAAAGGAACAAGATTAAAAATATCAGGACAGTCGGGAGCGCGATAAAGGGATGTCTAATCGCGAAAGGACAGGCTGAAGTATATTACAGGTTTGGACAAACAATGGAATGGGATACCGCCGCAATGCAGTGCATAGTAGAAGAAGCGGGTGGTATTTTCAGACAGATGGATGGAACAGAGATGACGTATAACAGATTAGACAGTGTTAATGATAAAGGTTTTTATGTTTTAAATAATATATTAAATAAGCTGAATTAACCTGTATTTTTTATCAAATAAAACCTGATAAATATATCAATACCTAATTGTTTACAGTAAGAGGGTATGTGGGAGTGGTGCAATGAATCATCTTGACAAATTAGAAAACAGATCAGTCCATATCCTGCGTGAAGCATATGCAAATTTTAGAAACCTTTGCATGCTTTGGTCAATAGGCAAAGACAGCACTGTTTTGTTGTGGCTTGCCAGAAAAGCTTTTTTTGGTCATGTTCCATTTCCGTTAGTCCATATTGATACGCATTACAAAATTCCTGAAATGACTGAATACCGCGACCGGCTGGCGTTGGAATGGAAGCTTGATATGATTTACGGAGAAAACTGGGAGGCTCTGGATAAAAAACAAACGTACCCTGATGGCAATGCAAGCCGTATTGAATGCTGTAAAAAACTAAAAACGGAAGCCCTTGTGAATACACTCAGCGGAAAGTGGCCTCGTTACCGGATGAACCATGATAAAGGCAAATATGAAACAGACAGTAATACAGAACCTTTTACAGGGGTTATTGTAGGTGTAAGAGCCGATGAAGAAGGAAGCCGTTCAAAGGAAAGATATTTTTCTCCGAGGGACAAAAACAGTGACTGGGATATTGGGGACCAGCCTCCGGAATTCTGGGGGCAATATAAAACAGATTTCGCTCCGAATACTCATATACGCATTCATCCGCTTTTGGATTGGACCGAGCTTGATATCTGGGAATATATAAGACGTGAGAACATTCCCACCGTTTCGCTGTACTACAACAAAGGAGACGGAAAAAGGTACAGGTCTTTAGGCTGCTGGCCTTGTACGTTTCCTGTGGAGTCCGACGCGGGGGATGTGGACGCAATTATTGCCGAGCTGAAAACCGGAAAATTCTCAAACATCGCCGAAAGATCCGGACGGGCACAGGACAAGGAAGACGGCGGTGGGCTTGAAGAATTAAGAAAAGGCGGGTACATGTAGTGCTTCAGGGAGACGAGGTTTGAATATGGAGAATCCGATAAACAAAAGGGATTTAATTAATAAAACTGATATGAATATAGTTATTGTAGGGCATGTTGATCATGGAAAAAGCACTGTAATAGGAAGGCTTTTGGCTGATACACATTCTCTGCCGATAGGGAAACTGGAACAGGTGAAAGAAACCTGCAGGCGCAATTCGAAACCTTTTGAATATGCGTTCCTTTTGGATGCGTTAAAGGACGAGCAGTCCCAGGGAATTACAATTGATGCCGCACGCTGCTTCTTCCAGACGGAACTCAGAAATTACATTATTATTGATGCTCCCGGACATATTGAGTTTTTGAAGAATATGATAACCGGGGCGGCCCGCGCCGAAGCAGCGCTTTTAGTTATTGACGCATCGGAAGGTGTTCGTGAGAACTCAAAAAGGCACGGGTATATGCTCTCAATGCTTGGTATTAAACAGATTTGCGTGCTTGTAAACAAAATGGATCTTGTAAACTATAATGAAAGACCGTTTAAAAGGATCGAAAGGGAATATCGGCGTTTTTTGCGAAAGATTGATATTGAGCCTGCAGGGTTTGTTCCGGTAAGTGCCTCGGAAGGTGAGAATATTGCGAACCATTCGGATAAAATGCAGTGGTATGAAGGAAAGAACGTTTTAGAAATGCTCGATTCATTTCAGAAAGAGGAACTCCCCGAAGATAAACCGTTTCGAATGCCGGTTCAGGATGTCTATAAATTCACGAAAAACAACGACAGGCGCAGAATAATAGCCGGAACTATAGAGAGCGGCAGATTGTCGGTTGGTGATGAAATTATTTTTTACCCGTCCGGTAAAAGAACAAAGGTAAAAACAATTGAAGCGTTTAACAGTGGCATACCGAAAACACTCAGCGCAGGGTGGGCGTGTGGCTTTACGGTTACGGAACAGATTTATGTAAAAAGAGGTGAAATAGCCTGCCTTGCAAGAGAACCAAAACCAAAGGTAACAGGCCGTGTGCTTGTAAACTTGTTCTGGCTTGGGAAAAAACCATTTGTAAAGGATAAAACTTATACGCTTAAGCTGGGAACCGCCCGTGTGGACGTACAGTTGGAGAATGTCAGCAGTGTCTTAGACGCGTCAAATCTTGATAAAATAAAAAAAGATTATATTGAACGTTATGAAGTAGCTGAATGCATATTAAGCATGGACAGGCATATTGCCTTTGATTTGATGGCTGATAACGCTATAACAAGCAGGTTTGTAATAGTTGATGAATACGAGATTTCCGGCGGCGGGATCATTATGCAGGATCTGGAGGATCATACAAGCTGGGTTCGAAATAAAGTGCTAATGCGAAATTACAAATGGATAGGCAGTGATATAAGCGCGGAAACACGGGCAGCCAAATACAACCAAAAAGCGACATTGGTTCTTGTGACCGGTGAAAAGGAAAGTCCGCGTAAAGAAATCGCCCG
>JAAYBO010000263.1 GCA_012730095.1 Clostridiaceae bacterium | reverse complement strand
TGTGCGCCTTTTTTATATCGCTGTGCATAGCTGCCGGCAAGCGCAAATCAGAAAAAGCCGTGCTTATGGAAAACTCGACCCTTCACAGGAAAGCGCTTGAAAACTATACCGACAAGTTTTTAAACGGCGTAATAGAAATAAGTGTTACGGGAACCGCGATAACATATTCTCTTTATACGATTTTAGAATATGAAACCCAGCTTCCGATGATAACTATCCTGTTTGTGGTTTTTGGCCTGCTTCGGTATATGCAGCTTATTTTCGAAGAAAAAGAGGGCCGGTTGCCCGAAGAAATAATTCTGTCGGACAAACCGCTGCTTTTAAGTATTTTGTTGTTCGGAGCGGCGTGGATATTAATTTTCCTGACGATATGACAATTTGTTAAGTTAGGCGCTAAGAAAATAAAAAGCATGGTATAATAAAAACATTAACATGCATATTAAGCCTTGCTGTTAACAAACACGCGGATTACGATCAGCGGATATAAAGCCTGCCGTATCCGTAAAGTTAATTGTATAATATATATAAGGAAGGTATTATGCTAAAAGCAGTTTTAAACATTATATTAAAAAGGCCGATTCTTGCGATATACGATGTCACAAAGCTTTGTAACCAGCGCTGCCTTATGTGCAACATATGGAAGACTAAAAGCGATGATATGACTGTTGAACAATTGGAGCGGGAAATAAAAAAGCTTAAACGCTTCGGTGTAAGGTATGTTTTTGTCCAGGGCGGAGAACCCTTAATTCGCAAGGATATTATCGAAGTAATAGATCTTTTTATAAAATACCGTATTAAACCGACAATAATAACTAACGGTATTCTTCTTACCCCGGAAATTGCCGGGGAAATAGCGAAGCGCCGCTGTAACCTTGCCGTAAGCATTGATTCAATGGATCCGGAACTGTTTGAAAAGCTGCGCGGAAGCGATAAATTACCTGTAATACTTGATAACCTGGAAAAGATATCCGGAATAAAAAGGAAAGGCAACTGGTCGATAACGACAACGATAACGGGGCTTTCAAAGTTCGACGATATCCGTAAAATTGAACGGTTTGCGTCAGAACACGGCTTTATGTACGCGATACGCCCGTATATTTTTGTAAGAGGAATTGCGGGAAAGAAAAATGATGAATTGACATACAAGTGGAAAGATGTAAGGGAAATCTTCATTTATATGCTCGCGAAGGCTAAAGAGAACAATTTCCTGGCTTACCTGGTATACCGCGAACATATCCGTTATATAAAGGGTGAGGCAATGCCGATATGCGACGCGGCGCGCTATTCGTTCCTTATGACCGAAAAAGGTATAAAAAGCCCGTGCATAGAGTTTACCGATTATACCTTTAACCTGAACACTTTCCGAAAAGACAGAAGGAAGTTTCGGAATGAGCTTGAGGAATGCAACAGGAAAACGCCGTGCTTCTACAACGATGCAAGGGAAATAGGAATCCTGTGGAGGAAGAAATGGCTGATCCTTTTAAACGCTCATAGGGTTATACGCCAGCTTATAAAATACGGCAACTTTTTCTGATTTTATAAAAGTAAACCGAATACAGGCTTCGGTTTTTATAAAAAGCTTTGGAGGGATCATATGAACGTAATGGTAACGGGAGCGTCAGGGT
>JAAYBO010000262.1 GCA_012730095.1 Clostridiaceae bacterium | reverse complement strand
CTAAATAATGAAAATACGGATAAATACCTGCTGCGATAGCTTCTTTCGCTGTTGTGTACTCGTAGCATTTCTGAAAAAGGTCCATACTTAACATCTCCTTATATTACACATAACTACGGGTGTTTTTTTATGAGCCTATATTTAATACCTGGTCATAATACCAATAAAGAAATAATACAAAATTATTGTATCACACTTTCTCAAAATATCCACTTATTTTTGATTTTTTTTATGTACTGTAATAAAATAGTGTTGCTATTCGGCCGATACTTTTTTAAACTATAGAGCAGCAGCCCTTTACAATAGTTGGCTTATGAATATCAATAAAATTTTATCGCAGCAGTTTAATATGAAATTCCGTTCGGGAGGGGAAATAAAAATGAATATAACGAAAAAAATCATACTTGTTACAGGAGCTTCTTCAGGTTTGGGTCTTGCCGCTGCCCGGCATTTATCACATATAGGACATACCGTTTACGCCGGGGCAAGATCATTCGGCAATGAACTCAAAAAAATATCCCCTAACTTACATGAAGTCTATTTGGATGTTACTGATACAAGTTCAATAGAGCGTTTTGTAAAAACAACAATACACAACGAAGGCAGGATTGATGTGCTTATTAACTGCGCGGCCATATTAATTCTTGGTTCTGTTGAAGATACTTCGAAAGAAGAGTATGAAAAAGTAATAAATACCAACCTTTTTGGCACAATCGGAATGTGCAGAGCTGTTATCCCTTATATGCGTGAACAGCGATATGGATGCATTATTAATTTTAGTTCAATTATGGGTTTACTTGCTGTTCCGTTCCAAAGCGCTTATAGTTCATCCAAATTTGCAATAGAGGGTTTTACAGAAGCACTAAGCATGGAGGTAAAAGATTACGGCATAAAAACCATTTTAATAGAACCGACCGATCACAGGTCAGGCTCTCAAAAATACAGACAGCATGCACTAGGTGCCGCCTCAGATTCATCACCGTATCGGGATTTATTTTTAACGGTAACTAAAAAAATCGAGTATGATGAAGCACATGGCAGTGATCCGGATAAACTGGCAATGCTTACAGCGAAAATTATTTCGAAAAGAAACCCGCGCCTTCGTTATAAAGCCGGTAAATTTGATCAGAAGCTGTCGGTCTTTCTTAAACGGATACTGCCCGGAAGGGTTTTTGAATCCATTATCTTTACTTATTACAAGGGCGGAAAATAGATGTTGGAACAAAATAAGTATATTACCGAAATTTATAAAAAAGCATGGCTGGAACTGGAAAAATCTACGCCACTTTCAGGCGACTGCGGTGTAATCTGCTCAAAGAAATGCTGTATGGGTACCGATAGTGACGGAATGCTGCTTTTCCCGGGCGAAGAAAGCCTTTACAAGGATTCCGGCAGCTGGTATACCATTATAGACAGCGGCGTGACACTGCCGGGAAATATAAAGATAAAGTTCTTTACTTGCAAAGGGAGTTGCCAACGTGAACTGAGACCCCTGTCTTGCAGGATATTTCCGCTTATGCCTTATATTAACTCAGACAGAAGGATCGATTTACGCTTTGACCTCCGTGGAATAGGTATCTGCCCTCTCATTTCCAATCCCGATCTTTACCCGATTGACGAGGGTTTTGTCGATAATGTCCACCTTGCATTTTCTCATCTTGTCTATGAAAAACCTGTTATTAAATTTTTAAAATTTTTATCGGAACAACATGATGAAATAGAAGCGCTATTAAGAAAATTCTACAGTAACGCATGAACTTCTGAAGCAGGACCCGCGGGAATAGTGTTCAAATAATGCCCTTTGAACTATTGCACAATAGTTCTTCCAAGTAGCACACGAATTAATACCAAAAAGATAGCGGGTGATTCAGGTGTTTTCGGTTACGCCGGGCGACATGCTCCAGCGCCCTGCTACTATCAGGCAAATTTGGAGCGGGTTAATGAGCGACCCGGAATATGGAGACCTCTACGCAAAAATATACACGAACCCAAAGCGTGCTGTCGTTATGTGCTTTGTCGCACAAGGAAACGAAACACCCGAAGCAGGACCCGCGGGAATAGTGTTCATACACTGCTCATGAACTATTG
>JAAYBO010000261.1 GCA_012730095.1 Clostridiaceae bacterium | reverse complement strand
CTTGAATATCTTCGGTCTCAATATGATACAGGATAATGCCTTTTGCGTCCAGGTTGCCGCCGTCTCCGCGGTAGAGGGTGTCCAGCGAACTTATGAATGGGATCTGAACCGATATGCGCAGCTTACAACAGGAGACTATACTTCATATGTTTATTTCGGCAATGACATCTTTACATTGCGCCCTCCCGAAAGTGGTATTGGCATGGTAGACAGTCTGAAAATAATGCCCGGTAACTCTCCGGGTTACACGATAACTAAGGACGAGAATGACCAATATATCATCACCTTCCTGTCAGATTTTTATGACGAAATTACGCTGGATCTTTTGATCAACGGGTCGGCAGAACGAAAATTGACCATTCACAGAGTGGGAGTGCACATCGTGGAAGCCGAAAAAGGTCCGGATTCTAATTACGGCCAGGTCGGGCATGGAACACAGCAAGGAACGGATATCACCTTCAACGGGGAGAATAATTACCAGCTTTTTGCAACTTACTACATACCGGATTTTGGCGATACAGCCCCCTACGGTTTGTATGTAACCTATACCTGGGCCAATGGGACCACTACCACGCAAATCATCACCGAGCCCGTAAAAGACGGAAATATCAATACCGGTCAGGACTTTGACGGGGTGTTCCGGGATGATGGCAATAACAATTTTGTCAGCTGCTGCGATTACCGGCTATATTCGGCCCCGAACAAAAACGCGGCGCCGGTAAAAGTTAACGTGATTGTGCTCCGGGACAATCCTCTTGATGCCGATACTTTCGGCGGCGTGCATTTCGGTTCGGGCAGCGGCGTTGAGTGGATCCGTGACGATTAAAAAGGAGGATGCATACATGAAAATAAAAGCAAAACAGGCTTTCACTTTTATACTGACATTTATTCTGGCGGGCAATTTACTTATTTTGCCGGGTTATGCCGCTGAGTCTAATGAAATATTATCGCTGACGGCAAAATATACAAGCGGCCGTGTTTCTTTCAGCGGAACCGCATCAACGGATGTTCTCGCCGTCGCAATACTTCTGTATGACACTGACGGCACCACGCTGCTGCGTATGGAAACCGTCGGAGTAACCTCCGGGGATAATCAAAACTCATTTTCAGGTACGATTCGCATCCCTCTATCCTCCGGGACATACACCGTAAAAGCGGCAAATTACGAGGGCGGAAACTTATATTCAGCAACGTTCACTGTTTCAGCTCCTGCGAAAACAGACAACAATACCGGCGGCAGTTCATCTCCCGCCACCGGAGTGACTATTACACCAACACCCACACCGGCACCTGTTTACCAGGCCGAAATAACAACAGGAGCAAATGGGGCAGAAAATCTTGACATCACTTTGGATGATACCGGAGACAACGCATTGGCAGGCCTGGATCAGGAAAACATTCAATCACTTTTCAGTGAATCAAATGAACCTGTTATTTCGATGCCGGCCATTCCGGGTGTTAACACATATACGCTCGAGCTTCCGGCTTCTACCCTTTCCGGCGCGGAACCCGGCAAAACACTTGCTCTCTCTACTGATGCGGGTACAATTAGCATTCCTGATAACATGTTATCAGGGATGTCCGGTACAGAAGACAAAAAGGTCGGCATTTCAATCGGGTATGGCAATAAAAACACGCTTTCCGATAAAGAAAAGGAAGCGGTGGGCGAACGCCCGTTAATTAAACTGCAATTAACGTTAGACGGCACACAAACCTCGTGGAATAATCCGGATGCTCCGGTTACGGTATCCATTCCCTACACCCCGAGTGACGAGGAACTGGAAAACCCGGACAGCATAGTTGTCTGGTATCTGGACGGAGCCGGAAACCTTGTCTGCATTACCAACGGAAAATATGATCCGGCTACCGGTAAGGTTACCTTTACGACAACCCATTTCAGTTTATATGCGGTAGGATACAACCGGATTACCTTCAGTGATGTGGAACAAAGCGCATGGTATGAAAAAGCCATTGGATTTATAGCCGCGAGGGAAATCACAAAAGGTACCGGAGCCGGCAAATTCAGCCCCGAAGCCTTACTTACCCGCGGGGAGTTTATTGTTATGCTGATGCGGGCTTATGAAATAAAACCCGATGACAATCCGGCGGAAAATTTTGCAGATGCCGGAAACACCTATTATACCGGATATCTTGCAGCAGCAAAACGGCTGGGCATCTCCAAAGGCGTAGGAAACAATTTATTTGCGCCCGGCAACAACATTACGCGCCAGGAAATGTTTACACTGCTCTATAACGCTTTAAAGGTTATAAACCGGATACCTCAGGGAACATCGGCAAAAACCCTGTCTTCGTTTACAGACAAGGACAGCATAGCCCCCTGGGCTGAAGAAGCTATGGACTATCTTATAAAGGCTGGCGCCATCAGCGGAAGCAACGGCAGGCTGAACCCACAGAATACGTCCACAAGAGCGGAAATGGCACAGGTTCTTTACAACCTGCTTTCTAAATAATTCTGAAATAACGTAAAGCGAAGGTCGCCGGCCTTCGCTTTTATTTATTCCTGCCGCTATAGGTATTTATGCCGCTCTGTCTTTCGTTTATTCGCTGCTATTCCCTTACCTGTTAAATATCACAGTCAGGTTTTAGGTTATTATTCATCGCCTTGCAAAGTTTTAATTGCATAGACAAATCCTCTACTGCTTCCATTACCCATTCCGGCTATATACAACCCCCCCCTGCTTGTCTATTACCGGAGAAGGCCACGTAATCTCCTCTTTTACCCAAATTTTTTGTACCAGTGTGCCGTCCTGCTTTAGAATACGCATATAACCTTTTTCCGCGCATGCATATACCAATCCGTTATATATTACCATTGTGATTTCAATGTCTGATATTTCTCCTCTGCATTTCTTGGCATAACGGACTACTCGGTTTTATTTAGCTAACACCTTGACATATTAGCTAAAATAAATTTATAATATAGCTAATAAAACAAAGGAGTGACTGTGATGAAAGTACCTTCAACCGAAGTTCAGAATAACTTCGGAAAGTATTTAAAAATTGCATCGGAATTGGAAGATGTTATCATAACCCGCAAAGGACGCGAGGTTGCAAAAATCGTCCCAATTGAAGAGAGAACCGTTATTGCTGAGGAAGCCGCAAATTACATCTACAATGACCGGTGGAAGCTCAGCTATGAAGAATTCCTTAAAATGGTGGAAAACTCGGAATTACGATACGAATATATCGACGGGGAGGTTTACCTGCTTGCTTCACCGGGTTACAACCATCAGGTGTCCGTGTCCGAACTTTTTGGTATTTTTTATAACTGGTTTAAAGGAAAGAAATGCAGACCTCTTACGTCTCCCTTTGATGTTACGCTTACAAAAAACAAAGATAACATCAATGTTGTGCAGCCGGATATTATCATAATCTGTGATACGGACAAGATCGACGCTTCAGGGAAATATAAAGGGGTTCCCGCTCTTGTTGTAGAGGTGCTGTCCGGATCTACAAAAACGAAGGATATGGTTAAAAAGCTCAATTTATACATGCAGACCGGCGTGAGAGAATACTGGATCGTTGACCCCGATAAAAAAGAGGTTACCGTTTACTGCTTTGAGAAGCATGACATCGCGGATCATGATACGTATATGGCAGATATGACGGTAAAATCAAAGGTTTTTAACGGGTTGGAAGTCAAGCTTGCAGAGATATTTACATTTTAATATTGAAAACCTTGTCCGGTTAATCATATGAATTTAAATGGTATTTACTTAAGACAGATTATTTATCTCTTCCGATAAAAATAGACATACCCTTTAAAACTAACCAACTGATGATTAGACTATTCATGAGTTGAAATATATTTTTTTGTGGCGTTTTTAGAATAGAAGTACTTTTTCCAGAATATCCTGTCACCTCTTTTGATAACATCAGTATTTATAGATTATGATATTTTTTTGAAATACCAGTAAGTATTCTTTTTTTTGGGAACATCCGCCAATACCTTTATGTCTCCAAGTCTATTCATTTTTTTGAGTCTTCTAAGATCTCTCCTTAGTGGATTTCCATTACGATTATCACTACTATAAACACCCTTTTCAATTAAATATGGCATTACATCCTTTGGCTTTACCATGCCATTCTGATTAGTTTTATGTAAAAATTCTTGTATCAACCGGTCTAATGCTTTTACTCTTTCTTCGAATGTCATAAAATACCTCCTAAATTTTGAAATAATTTAATAACTCTTTTTTCACACTTCTCTTCCTTCAATCCACGATATGATGAAATTCCAATCCTTAACTCTTCCATCATCATGCAGTATATCGAGAAATACTCCGTCACCCTTTCCCACCTGCCAGATTGCCTATGCGGAGTTCAATTTTTCACT
>JAAYBO010000260.1 GCA_012730095.1 Clostridiaceae bacterium | reverse complement strand
TTTTTTACCCTCCGGAACCTGCTCTCCTCTATAGACATCAAAGAGCCTTATTTCCTCAAGATATTTCCCGCCCTTGCTTTTAAGCGCGTTTTCAATATCCTTAACTGGAATGTCATCACTTATAATAACCGCTATATCCCTTGAAACTGCCGGATATCGCGGAAGCGGCTTATATTCCCTTACCATGTCGGCATTTTCCACTATCGTCTTAATTTCAAGCACCGCTATATATGTGTCATATGGACATTCAAAATTATCGGCGACATCAGGGTGGATTTCCCCGACATACCCTGCTGTTTCATCACCGATAACGACTTTTGCCGTCTTTCCGGGATGGAAAACCGGGTTGTTTTTCTCGGCGATAAACTCGGCATTCTGTATATTCATTCGTAAAACTAACTGCTCCACAATCCCTTTTATATCGTAAAAATCGGTATTGCCGTACATGCCTATCGTAAGGATTTTTTTCTCGTCGGGAAGCATTTCGCCATCCTTTGGAGAATAAACGTATGAAATCTCAAAGAACCGCCCTTCTTCAACTTTGCGGTTATAATTTGTATTAATCACTTCAAGCATTTGAGGTATTGTTGTAGTACGCATTATGCTGAAATCCTCACCAAGCGGGTTTGTTATTACAACCACATTCCTGAGTTTATCGTCTTCGGGCAGATTCAGCTTGTCAAACACCTTCGGGCTTGTAAAAGAATAAGTATATGTTTCATACAGTCCGCTTGAAAGCATCTGCTCGATAATAAAATCATCCATTTTCTGGCTGAATGTTTTTCTTCCCAGTGTCGTAGCCTTGCCCTGCAGAAGTGTAGGAATAATGTTGTTATAGTCAAAAAAGCGTGCAACCTCTTCGGCAAGATCCGCTTCCCTTTTAATGTCAGGTCTGAAGCACGGAACCGTAAGCGTCATTGTTTCGCGTTCAACACCGAATTCAAGTTTTTCAAACAAATCAAGCATCCAATCAGACTCAATGTTTGTTCCTAAGAGCCTGTTGATATTGCCGGGATTCAGTTTAATTTTCAATTGTTCCGGCTTTACCGGATTGCAATCGACGATTCCGGGAACCACCTTGCCGGCTCCAAGTTCTTCGATGAGCTGGGCAGCACGGTTTATAGCTGTAATTGCATTATTTATGTCAAGCCCTTTTTCAAAACGGCTCGATGCTTCGCTCCTAATACCTACTTTCTTCGATGTAAGCCTTACCGATGTTCCGTTAAAATTTGCCGATTCAAGAAGAAGTGTTATCGTATCAGGCGTTACTTCGGAATTTTCACCACCCATAATACCTGCTAATGCCACTGCCCTTTCTTCATCGGCTATAACAAGCATTGACTGATCAAGTTCGCGCAACTGACCATCAAGCGTTGTTATTTTTTCGTCCTTTCGGGCGGTTCTTACTATTATATGCCCTCCTTTTATGCATTTGAGGTCAAATGCATGCATTGGCTGGCCAAGTTCAAGCATTACATAGTTTGTAATGTCTACAATATTGTTTATCGGGCGCATTCCTGCCGCCGCGAGGCGCCTCTGCATCCACAACGGCGACGGTTCGATTTTAACATCGGTAACGACACGCGCTGCGTATCGTGCGCATAATTCAGGGTTTTCAATTGAAACCGAAACAAAGTCCGAAGCTTTTCCTTTACCTTCTTCTTTAACGGTTATAACCGGATTTTTAAAATTACTGTTAAGAGTAACCGCGGATTCGCGGGCAAGGCCGACAATACTGAAACAATCCGGACGGTTATTCGTTATTTCAAATTCAACCACCGTTTCAAGACCGAGAACCTCCCTGATATCCTTACCGACTCCGGGATTGTTTTTAAAAATATAAACCCCGTATTCAGGTGCATCCGGAAGATAATCGCGGGTCAGGTTCAACTCGTCAATAGAACACATCATCCCAAAGGATTCGACTCCGCGAAGCTTCGTCGCCTTTATTTCACCTCCGGGGAGCCGGGCACCTGGAAGTGCAAGCGGAACAAAATCTCCCGTTTTAACATTAGGAGCCCCGGTAACCACCTGCAGTGTCTCTGTTCCGATATCAACATCTGCAATCTGCAGCTTTTCAGCATTAGGGTGCGGCCTCATTGATGCAATCTTTCCGACAACGACCTTTTCAATTGACGCGCCAAGGTCTTCAATGCCCTCTACCTTACTGCCCGATAGGGTCATCGCTTCGGCATATGCCTTTATATCTTTATTTATATCAACAAAATCTCTCAACCAGGAAATCGGTGCTTTCATATTAAACAACTCCTATCCTTAAATTATACATATGCTAAAACTGTTTTAAAAACCGTATGTCATTTTCAAATAACAGCCTTAAATCATTTATATTAAACCTTGCCATAGCGGTCCTTTCCACTCCGAGACCAAATGCAAAGCCGCTGTATACTGCTGGATCTATATCACATACTTCAAGAACATACGGATGTACCATCCCGGCTCCCAATATTTCAATCCAGCCTTCGTTCTTGCATATCCTGCAGCCTTTACCTCCGCATTCCCAGCATGAAACATCAACTTCTGCACTGGGCTCCGTAAAAGGAAAATGATGCGGCCTCAGCCGTATTTTCGTATCCTCACCAAAAAGGCTTCTGGCAAATACCTGCAAAGTTCCTATTAAATCCCCCATTGTAATACCCTTATCAACAACAAGGCCTTCCACCTGATGGAATATCGGAGAATGGGTTGCATCCACCTGATCCGAACGGTATACCCTGCCCGGACAGATGATTTTTATCGGCGGCTTCTTCTTTTCCATAACCCTTACCTGAACAGGTGATGTTTGGGTTCTTAATACAACGTTTTCATTTATATAAAAAGTATCCTGTGCATCTCTTGCCGGGTGATTTTTTGGGGTGTTCAGCGCCTCAAAATTATAGTAATCCAGTTCCACTTCGGGGCCTTCCGCTATTTCATAGCCCATACCAAGAAAAACCTCTTTTATTTCGTCAAGGACAAGCGTCAACGGGTGCTTCTTTCCCCTTGGTATAAAAGTTCCGGGCATCGTTACGTCGATAACCTCTCTGGATATTTTCTCTGCTCTTTCTTTTTTTATAAGCTTTGTCTTTGCGTTTTGAATGGCTTCTTCAAGTCGTTTTCTTACATCGTTCGCCATTTGCCCTACAATAGGTCTTTCCTCTTTTGACAATGCCCCCATTCCTTTAAGGATAGCGGTTAGTTTTCCCTTCTTCCCAAGGAACGTAACCCTGATTTCCTCAAGGCTTTTCATATCCTGAACCTTTTCCAGCATTGACAGAGCTTCATCTGCAATTGACTGCAACTGCTCTTTCATTTTTTTCTCTCCTTTCGGTCTGAAATCATTCTATCGTTAATCAATTTTTATTCGCAAAAAATTTGTCCGGTATTCAAAACCCTCAAATATTAGTTTAGTAATATCTGCAAAAATATTACTTTCCGAAAACAAAAAAGCCTCGTCCAAAATAGGACGAAGCATTACTCCGCGGTACCACCTATGTTTATGCGGATTATGTCCGCATACACTCAAACCCAGTAACGGCGGGACAACCGTCTTTTATTAAAAGCCGCTCCGGAGTGAAATTCACACCATCCCATTCGGAAGAATGCTTTCAGCCGCTGACATTCTCTCTCTGACAGAAGCGGGGACAGGTTACTTTGCCCTTTCATCGCTTTTCGATATTCAATGATTCAGCGTATTTACCGCCTATGCGGTTTTCAGCCCAATCAATTTAAAAATGATTATAACATAAGCGTTTTGTCAATACAAGCACCGGTGTAAAATTTTTCAATAATGTAAAGTGAAAAGTTAAAGTCTATCTTTTATAGTACCTCACCCGACATAAGTTTGTCACAAAAATGCCCAACTAAAGTCTGTTAAATTAGTTATCCAAAATGCCAAAGTGAAATCTATGGTGTAT
>JAAYBO010000259.1 GCA_012730095.1 Clostridiaceae bacterium | reverse complement strand
GCCGTCAATTTCAATATTGGCAATAAACCGGTTCGGCCTGGATATAAATTTGGCCGGCCTTATATTTTTATATTTCATACATTAATTCTCCGAAATAGTTTTATAGGAAAAATCACAATTCTGCTTTAAATAAAGCTTGCTTTCATGGAAATACACTTGGTCTTTTTTTGTATTATCACATTGAAAAACGTTATCGGCTTTATCTTATCATGTCAGTTTCTTAAGTTTAAGTCAAGAGTTAAACTCTCTTGCCAAAATTCCTCACTTTCCTGGGTTTTATTTGAATAATATTGACATGCTTATTTAAGTATATTATGATTTAATTTAGTCTATACTTAATTAAAAGGAGGTGTTCGCTTTGCCCGAATTATTTGATATTTTGAAAGTGTTAGGCGATGAAACGAGATACCGCTTGGTTAAAATCCTTTTACAGCATGATTTTTGTGTGGGCGCGCTTGCTAAACAGCTTGATATGTCTGAATCCGCAGTTTCACAGCATTTAAAGCTCCTGAGAAATGCCGGGATAGTCAAAGGCGAGAAAAGAGGGTATTTCACACACTATTATATCGATCGTGATTTTCTGCGAAGCGCAGCAAAGCAATTAGCGGAACTATGTGAGTTGGAAAAAATAGAAGGAACATGTACTAAAGCAGGTTTTAATTCATGCTGCCGCAAGAAAAGAAAATAATGGAGGTAAACCTTTGAAAATAATTGAAGTAAAAAATCTTGTTAAAAGTTTCGATGACTTTAATGCTGTAAATAGCATCAGCTTTGATGTTGAAAAAAGAGAAGTGTTTGGATTTTTAGGCCCTAATGGTGCCGGAAAAACAACAACGATAAATATGCTTACAGGTCTGGCAAGGCCGACATCGGGAGAAATAACGATTGCGGGTTACGATGGAATTAAACACATTAAGAAGGTTCAGCAGTTAATTGGCATCGTGCCTGATGAGAGCAATCTGTATGATGAAATGAGCGGCTTTGATAACCTGACCTTTTGTGCGTCACTTTATGGTATGAAAAAAGAAGTCCGTGAAGAAAGAGCAAAAGAACTTCTAAAGCAATTTTCTTTGGAAGATACGGGCGATCGGCCATTTAAAGCATATTCAAAAGGTATGAAAAGAAAGCTGACTATAGCGGCCGGTATCATTCATAACCCTGAAATACTGTTTTTAGATGAGCCGACCACAGGAATCGATGTGGAAAGCGCCAGACAGATCCGAAAAATGATTAAAAATCTGAACGATAATGGAACCACTATTTTTTTAACAACACATTACATCGAGGAGGCTGAAAGACTTTGTGACAGAATAGGCTTTATAGTCGGCGGCAAAGTCATTAAAGTCAGCAAAGTACAGGATTTGATGATTGAAGCCCAGCAGGAAAATATTGTTGAATTCGGAATCGATTCAAATGGTTTAAACGTCGAAAAGCTTTTAACAGGTAATTTCCCCGATATAACCATTAAGTCGAGTACTGATCATAGCATACGCATCAGCTCAAAAAATCAAATAGAAATTATGCCCTTTATGAAATTATTTGATAACAACGGGATCAAAATCAACGAAGCAAAAGTAATTCGTCCGTCCCTTGAAGAAATATTCGTAAAAATTACCGGAATTGAAATAGACAAACTGCAAAAGGAAAAGGAGGGGAAGCAGAAATGAATAAAAGTCTGGCTTTTTGGAGCATATTGGAAAAAGATATGAAAAACTATTACTTAAAACCGCCAAATATCAGCTGGGGCATTATTTTTCCTGTTTCCTGGACCCTGATGTTTTTTATTCGTTCAAACAGCGAAGTGGACATTCGCGGAATACTTCCAGGTGTTATGGCCTTATCGATTCTTTTTGGTACAACATCTATGCTGGCAGTCACTATCACCTTTGAAAGAAGAAGCAGGTCATTTGAAAGATTGCTGCTGGCACCTATCAGTTTAAATATTCTGATGCTTGCTAAAACAACCGGTGCTATTCTTTTTGGGATAATAAACGCGTTCATACCTGTATTATTTGCATCATTTATTGTTGATTTATCCGGTGTAAACTGGCTTTTAATGTTTGCCGCT
>JAAYBO010000258.1 GCA_012730095.1 Clostridiaceae bacterium | reverse complement strand
ACAGAACAATAAGAGCTTAAAAAGATTCAAAGACATTTTATCAATAGAAGATAGTTGGAGAAATGAGGCAAGCATTTTTTGCGATATTATCTTCTATGGCATAATAATACTTTATAACCTGGGACATAGGGACAGGTACATTGTCCCAACCAATTAAGCAATCGTACTGCTTCTGTCATACGCTTTATGAAAAAAATTGGGACATTGAACCTGTGACCGTTTAAGAAACATATCGACGGATGGAAAAAGAGCCGAAAAATGATGTAGGGTTGAGTGGATAGATGAGATAACATAAATAGTGTTGCGGAGATAGAATGTATGCAGGTGTTTTCAATAGGAGGTGGAACTATGCTTGAAGTTGTATTTAGTGATAGTGAGAAAGGTTCTATGAAGGCAGCAAAAAATTACAATGCGAAAACTATGCTTGGTGGAGCTATCGGTTATTTTGGGAAAAAGCCAACCAATGCTGAATTAGAGAAGTATTTTGAAGGTCAAGCAGTTGGAGGGAATTCTCAAGATGTTGTTAATATAGGCTTTTTACTTGATATTGGAGATATTTCGGGTGAAATTGATGGAAATGAGCGAAAAAATATTTTCCAAAAAGTATGGGGAAGATTTGATTTTGACAATAAGGAGAAAGAACAGTTTTTCCAAAATCAACGCAAGGATATGGAGACGCTGTTGTCTGCTGCAAAAGATGGTATACCAATACGAATATGGAAAAGCAACGCTCCTTATTCTACCTGCGGATTTCATTTTGTATGCCATTTATTAAGAAATATTGACTGCAATATAAGTGTTGTTTCTTTACCTGAATATAATCCAATATCTGAGAATGAAATAGTAGAGTATAGTCACTGGGGAGAAGTTGATGCAGGTAAGTTTTATCAATTTTTATCTCTTGAAAAACAATTAACTAAAATAGAAAAGAGAATTATTAGTGACCACTGGCACGACTTAATGGAAGAAAATACACCATTGCGTGCAATTTTAAATGGAAAGTTAACTTCTGTACCAGAAAATTTTTATGATTTCATTATCATGAATAATCTGCCTGATAATGATTTTAATATGGCTGGATTTATCGGAGAGCTCTTAGGAGAATATAGACTGGGTATTAGCGATAGTTGGTATGCTTTACGTATTGAAAAAATGATTGAAGAAAACAAGCTTATTGTTGTTGAAAATAAGGATTCTTCACATCCATATGGAAAAGTTTTAAAAAAAGTATAGGTCTGCTTCGAAAAACCTAGGCATCTATTGACATGTTCCCACGTACCAGATACTATAAGCATTAACAGATGGCTCGTTTTGACCGGATTTCAAAAAGGATCAGCCGGGTTGGCAGTTTGGAGGCAGAACGTGCAGTACCAATACAATTCTTATGTATCGCTATTAATAGCTTCGACATGCACTACGTTATTTCTCGGGATGTATGCACTGCTCAAGCGGCGAAACGTAAAAGGCGCCAAAAGCTTTATGCTGAGTATGTTTGTTGTGACGATATGGTCGACCGGCAATGCTCTGGAGATGTCGAGCCTTGACTTTGGGGCTAAATTGTTCTGGGCGAATCTGCAGTATATTGCCTATTGTTTTTCCCCGGTAACCTTAGTTACTTTAACAATGCAAGTTACCGGATATAACCAATGGGTTAAAAATAAAAGAATATTATGGCTGGCGCTTCTGCCGACAATAATCATTATACTTGTATGGACAGATCCCGTGCACGGCCTGGTTAGATATGGTATGCATATGGATTACAGCGGGCCATTTCCTGTTATCGCAAAAAATTACGGACCTGCTTTCTTTATCCATGCGTTCTACTCTCACTCTCTGAATATTTTGGCCTGGGTATTGCTGATAAGGGCAGTCTTATTCAAGAATAACCTTTACAGGAAACAGGCAGCGGCCTTATTATGTGGTCTTAGTTTAATTATTTTACCGAATATCTTGTACATCACAGGCCTAAGTCCGGTGCAGCGTTTCGATATAACGCCGATTTTTTTTGGCCCGGCCGGTCTGATCATTGCCTGGGGAATCTTTCGCTACAAGCTGCTTGATGTCATTCCGGTAGCCCGTGCCACTATAATTGAATCGATGGACGCAGGGATTATGGTACTGGATTTACAGAATCGGATTTTGGATATCAATCCTGCCTTTGAAAAGATTGTTGCACTTCCTGCTTCGATGGTTTTAAGCAGGAAAGTAGAGGAAGTGTGCGGGAAAATTCCGGAACTGCTTAAAGCCTGCACAGATGAAAGCAAGACGTACAGAGAGTT
>JAAYBO010000257.1 GCA_012730095.1 Clostridiaceae bacterium | reverse complement strand
GCAGGCCTTTTAAAAAATATACCCG
Source organism: Clostridiaceae bacterium (assembly GCA_012730095.1). GTDB lineage: Bacteria > Bacillota > Clostridia > DSM-8532 > DSM-8532 > DTU069. The sequence continues at coordinate 17,649 of JAAYBO010000257.1, read as the reverse complement.
AACAGTCAATTATATTGCTTGGGAACATATGGTACGACTACCCTTCCTTTACACGCAACAGCATATTCTCAAATTACTGCGGTACCCGCGTAACAACGGATACAATACGAAATTTAATTGATGAATCATGGAAAAAGTACGCTGAAGAAAAAACATATCATTATGATAATGAGGATGTTTATTACTTTCATTCATGCAAGTATTTGTCCAACACAGGATATGCATTCAGCGGAAAGCTGAAAACTCTGTCTGTAGACAATAGCAATATAACAGAAATGCACGCAACCGATTTCAAACTGTTCTACTCCGGTGACGAATGCGAAGCTGCGGATATTCTTGTTTGGGAAAATAACGGTTTTATTTTGAAAAGGATCCCTCTTACAAGATATGGATCAGGCTATACCGCTGAAATAAACACCTTAATTGACATGTTGTCTATTGAACTGGTAGGAAAAGTGAAACCGAGCATTTGGCACAAATAAACGCTCATATATCAATTTCCAGCCCTACCGGGCAGTGGTCCGATCCCATAATATCCGAATATATGACCGCATCTTTTATTTTTCCCCTTATCCTGTCCGAAACAAGAAAATAATCTATGCGCCATCCTATATTCTTTTCTCTTGCTTTAAACATGTACGACCACCATGTATACACCCCTGCCCTGTCCGGATACAAATAACGGAATGTATCGGTATAGCCGGCGTTTAAAAGCTCGGTCATTTTCTCTCTTTCCTCATCGGTGAATCCCGCGTTATTGCGATTTGACTGCGGATTCTTTAAGTCTATTTCATTATGCGCCACATTCAAATCCCCGCAAACAATTACAGGTTTATAACTGTCAAGCTTTTTTAAATATGCCCTGAAAGCGTCCTCCCATTCCATTCTGTAAGCAAGCCTGGCCAACTCGCGCTGCGCATTGGGCGTATATACCGTTACAATATAAAAATTATCATATTCCGCCGTTATGACCCGGCCTTCGCTGTCATGCTCGTTAATATCAATACCATTAGTTACCGAAACCGGCTTTTCCTTTGAAAAAAGTGCTGTACCGGAATAACCCTTCCTCACGGCATAATTCCAGTATTGATAATAGTCTCCCATGTCTATTTGAACCTGGCCTTGCTGCACTTTTGTTTCCTGTATGCAAAAAATATCTGCGGATACGGTGTTAAAAAAATCTAAAAACCCTTTTCCGATACAAGCCCTGATTCCATTTACATTCCACGATACAAGTTTCATTATAAGCCTCCGTTATATTTTATTTCGACATTTGCCCCGGCATTTACTAACATCCGGGTGCCAAATCCCAGCGTCATCCAGAAAATGGGGGACACCGCGACAACACTGTCATTAAATACCCCGGTAATCAGATACCCGATAACGGCAGACAGTATCGCGCATATTATTATCATTTCTCTTCTTTCTTCATCCCCGCCTTTTGGGGCTCTGTGAAGAAATTTTAAAGAATTTACAATAAACCATACAATAAAACATATCAAAAAAGCAAGAGACAAAATACCTGAACCAAGAGCAATCTGAAGATACCAGTTGTGCGGTTTGCTGATAATAACCCATATAGCACCGTAATTCAGTTTGCCGGCTATATCATTCTGAGGAAATATATAAGTAAACGTATCCGGACCGAAGCCTAAAAAAACAGCCTTTTTTAACAGCGGCAATGCTCTTGACCATATATACCCGCGCCCGGATGCGAATGACTCCCTGCCCTTGAACCCAAGCGTCTCCGGATATTCAATATCCGTTACCAGGCCGTTATAACCGACAACCTGTAATTTACCCTCATATTTCACAAACTCTATGTCCTTTCCTTCAATATTGAGCATGAGCCATTGAAACTGTTCATTTTCTCTTAAATGACCGGTTATACCCGAATAAGGGGCAGTTTTAAAATAAAGCTTCTGCAATTCATGATCCTTTTGGATCGCCACAGGGTACCCAAGCTCGTTACTAAAAGTAAACCCGCTGTTATCGTTTTTTATATTCAATGTCCATTTGTTTGTTCTAATCGTCGCAGAATCGCCGAAAAGGCTTGCATCCTTAAAATGTATTTTATCTGTGTTTTTATTATAAAACGGATTTGTCTTTTTCAATTCTTCTAATAATAAACCTTTTGAATACGAATTCATTAAAAGGAATATCATTATACCATACATCACCAGGGCAAAGTACCATTTATACCGCTTCTTAATTTCTTTACGCATGAATACAGTAAAAACAACTGCAGTCATGAATGCGGCGGCAAAAGCTGCCCCGGACATTGAACCGAAAAGCAGGAACAAAGCTGACCCAATAAAAAGAAGCAGATAACAAGCCCTTTTAGCAAAATCCGATTCATAGAATACCATCGACATTGCGCTTGGAAGAAGTAAAACCGAATAAGTCCCAACGTAATTTGAATTGCCGATTGTGGATGAAACCATATATGCCGGTTCCGTGGCATTTACCCCTGTAAACTGCAGAATGCCGACAAATGCGACAATAAGTGATGCTGTTAACATAAATTTAGATATTGCAATATACTGCCGGAAATCCCGGATCAGAAAATATGAAAATATGAGTACCAACATATAGCAAAACTGCGTCAGGCATCCTTCATAATGATCAATAATTCCAAAAAACGCGGAAATCCGGTACTCAGAATTATACGCCGACAGTAAAACGCAGGCAAAATAAAAAACGGGTAAAAGGAATATTTTCGGAAAAACAGTATCCGTATCCCGCTTAAATAAATATATTATAAGCATTAATAAAGCTGCAAATAACAGAAAAATAGCTTTTATTAAATGGAAATAATCATCATACCATGTTGTTTTCAGCAAAACCATTCCCATTTCTTCATTATGCATAACACGTATATGCCATATTATAACAGGAATGACAAATGTGATAAAAACAAATGGTATGCTGGATATTATTATGTTTTTGTCCGACATTGCGGCCGTATCTTTGCCTTTTTCAAGTATATGCATCGCGTAACTAAATTAGAGATTATTCTTCGGTTCCAAGATACATTGCGGATTCGGAAACAAAGAACTTATGGCGTCTTCCCTCTTTATCTTCGAATATTACCTCGCTCCCGTTCTGTTCAATTTCAGCGAATTTTACGGACTTTCCGTTTCTGTCTGATATTTTGAAAACATTTGAATCTATATGTTCAAGCGAATAGCTTTTTCCAACTTCCAATATTATATTTGTACCTGTAAGCTCTGTGCTTTCCACTCTTTCAGATCCGAAAATACTTCGAAACATGCTTCCTATCTGCACTCTGAACAATATGCCCATTAAAATCACGATAGCTATTATTACAGAGACAATAATATGCTTGTCTGATATTTTCATTCTTTTAAAAATCTTTTGTTTGCCCATGTCGGAACCGGTCTCCTTTATATAAATTAATAAAAATATTTCATGGATTTAAATATATACTTTTTTGTGTTTACATCTATATAATAAAAACTTTGCAAAACATTTGCATTACCATATTATCAAATTTTCGATCACAATACTAACTATTATAAACAAAAAAACTCTCTTTGTGAAATACCAATTTAAAATTATTTCTAAATATTTCAACTTTAATTCGAGTGTTTTCGGCCGTCTTATTGCGGTGCAGCAAAATATTAATTATAATTATTTACTGTAAAGTATTTTCCAAACCCTGCAAACAGCAGGCTTAAGAATTGTTTAAAAGAATCCGAAATTCCAGGTGGTTGTAAATGAATATTACATTCGAAAAAGTTAACACAAGTCATCTTAATTGTATTGCCGAAATATATTCATACTATATATTGAACACTACTTTTACGTTTCACTGCCATGTTTTGAATACGGAAGAAATAAAGGACCTTGTTATTTTTGTAAACCAAAGAAATGCCGCGTTTTTAATTCGGCAGAATAATAATATCGCCGGGTATGTAATTTTAGGAAAGCACAGCGAACGCGAAGCTTTTGATGATACGGGCGAGGTTGCAGTATATCTTAAACCGGAATTTTGCGGAAAAGGCATAGGAGAACACGCCTTGCAATTTATTGAAGATTATGCTAAAAACAAGGGGTTTCATGTTCTTATTGCAGAAATTTGCACTGAGAACAGCAAAAGTATCCGTCTGTTTGAACGGAACGGGTACGCAAAATGCGGGCACTACCGCGAAGTCGGAAAGAAATTCGGCAGGCTCCTTGATCTCGCGGTATATCAAAAAATTATTGGATAAAACATTTATTATGCACATTTAATAAAAACCCTCCGGAAAAATCCGGAGGGTTTTCAGCTTTACGTTTTAGTTCCCAGCCATTCTTTTATAGTTTTCATACCTTTCTTCTGCGTCTTCCCGGGCTTTCGCAAACAATTCTTCAGCTATATCCGGGAATGTCTTTTTCAATGAAGTGTAACGAACTTCTCCGTCAAGGAACTTCAGAAAGTCTTCTTTGGGTTCTTTTGAATCCAGTATGAAAGGATTCTTTCCTTCCTTCTTCAATTCCGGATTGTATCTCCACAGATGCCAATATCCGGACTCAACCGCTTGTTTTTCGCGTGCCTGGCTTCTTCCCATTCCTTCGCGGATTCCATGGTTTATGCATGGAGAATACGCAATAATAAGGGATGGTCCTTTATACTTCTCAGCCTCTATAATGGCTTTCATAAACTGGTTCTTATCTGCTCCCATTGCAACCTGGGCAACATATACATAACCGTATGTTGTTGCTATCATGCCAAGATCCTTTTTCTTAACTTTTTTACCCGACGCCGCGAACTTTGCGACAGCGGCAGTCGGAGTAGCTTTTGATGACTGTCCGCCGGTATTTGAATATACTTCGGTATCAAATACCAGAACATTGACATCTTCACCGGAAGCCAGAACATGATCAAGCCCTCCGTACCCGATATCATATGCCCATCCGTCTCCTCCAAGAATCCAGACAGACTTTTTAATCAGGTAATCACGTTTTTCGATAACCGAATCTATAATCTTTTTCGCTTCAGGGTTATCCACTTTATTTACATCTACAGCGGAAATAATGTCGGCAGTTGCCTTTTTTGAAGCATCCGCGTCATCTTTTCCGTCAATCCACGCCTGGAACGCATCCTTCAAAGCCTGTGGTATATCCATCGAAATAAGCGCTTTCATATCGGCTTCAATAGCATCACGTATATGTTTTACTGCAAGAGCCATACCATAACCGTACTCGGCATTATCCTCGAAAAGGGAATTTGCCCATGACGGACCCTTGCCGTCCTTGTTTGTGCAATATACGGTTGAAGGCGCCGATCCTCCCCAGATTGAAGAGCATCCGGTAGCATTCGCAATCATCATCCTGTCGCCGAACAATTGTGTAACTACTTTAATATATGGGGTTTCGCCGCAACCTGCACAAGCGCCGGAAAACTCAAATAAAGGCTGTGCGAACTGACTGCCTTTAAGCGTTGTTAACGGCATCAGGTCGTCCTTAACCGAAACCTTGTTTATTGCGTAATCCCAGTTTTCTGTCTCGTTCAACTGTGAACCAAGAGGCTTCATAATAAGAGCCTTTTCCTTTGCAGGGCATATGTCCGCACAGTTTCCACACCCGGTACAATCAAGTACGCTTACCTGTATTTTGTATTGAAGCCCTTTTAGCTGACCACCCATCGCAGGTTTTGTAGAAAAACCTTCCGGCGCATTCTTTTTCTCTTCGTCGTTTAACAGGAACGGACGTATTGCCGAATGCGGACATACAAACGAACACTGATTGCACTGTATGCAATTATCAATCTGCCATTCGGGAACATTTACCGCTATACCGCGTTTTTCATAGGCCGACAAGCCTTGCGGGAACGTCCCGTCTTCAATCCCTGAAAAAGCGCTTACCGGCAAATCGTCGCCCTTCATAGCTACCATTGGATTCATTACATTTTTAACGAAATCAGGCAGATCTTCCTGTTCTTTTTTTGTTACGTTATCAGCGGTTTTCCAGCTCTCAGGTATATTTACCTTATGCAGCGCTTCAATACCTTTATCCACGGCCTGATAATTCATTTGTACTATTTTTTCGCCTTTCCTGCCGTATGAATCAACTATCGATTGCTTAAGATGTTTCACCGCGTCATCAACCGGGATAACATTTGCCAGTTTAAAGAATGCAGCCTGCATAATCATGTTAATACGGCTTCCAAGACCTATTTCGCTTGCTATATCGGTCGCGTTTATTGTGTAAAAATTAATGTCATTATTAGCAATTTGCCGTTTTAAATTTCCCGGTAATTTTGTTTCAAGCTCTTCATCGCTCCACTGGCAGTTCAAAACAAATGTCCCGCCTTTTTTCAAACCAGCTATTAAATCATAATTGTCGACATAAGACTGGTTATGACACGCGATATAATCCGCTTCATCGATAAGATATGTAGAGCGTATTTTATTTTTTCCGAACCGGAGATGCGACACCGTTACACCGCCCGATTTTTTTGAATCGTATGAGAAGTAGCCCTGCGCATAAAGATCGGTTTTATCCCCTATTATTTTAATTGCGCTCTTATTTGCTCCTACGGTTCCATCTGAACCCATACCCCAGAACTTGCAGCGGACAGTTCCTTCACTTTCGGTAACAATTTTCTCTTTTATATCAAGCGAAAGATTTGTTACATCATCAACAATTCCGACAGTGAAAATCTTTTTGGGGTTACCGGATCTCAGGTTATCGTATACCGCCTTGATTTGTGACGGGGTGGTATCTTTAGAACCAAGGCCATAACGTCCGCCAATGATAAGCGGCTTGTTCTCTTTGTCATAAAACAGGTTTTTAATGTCAAGATATAATGGTTCTCCTGCTGCGCCCGGTTCTTTCGTTCTGTCAAGAACAGCAATTCTTTTTACGGTTTCGGGCATTACATCGAAGAAATATTTTTCCGAAAACGGGCGGTACAGACGAACTTTTATAACGCCAACCTTATAGCCTTTAGAATTAAGATAATCAATAGTTTCTTCAATTGTATCGGTAACCGAACCCATTGCAACAATGATATCCTCGGCATCAGGAGCGCCGTAATAATCAAACGGCCTATATTCCCTTCCTGTTATTTTTGATATTTCCTTCATGTATGCGGCAACAATATCGGGAACCGCATCATAATACTTGTTTGATGCTTCTCTTGCCTGGAAGAAAATATCAGGGTTCTGGGCAGTGCCTCGTGTAACCGGTCTCTCAGGATTCAAAGAACGGTTTCTGAATTCCCGAAGCGCCTCCTTGTCAATAAGGCTCTCAAATACCTTATAATCAATAGTTTCAATTTTTTGAACTTCATGCGAAGTTCTGAAACCATCAAAGAAATGCAAAAATGGTACCCTGGATTTTATTGCGCATAAATGGGCAATCCCTCCCAGATCCATAACTTCCTGAACGCTTCCGGAGGCCAGAAGAGCAAAGCCTGTTTGTCTTGTAGCCATAACATCGGTATGATCTCCGAAAATTGATAGTGCATGTGCAGCCACTGCGCGGGCGCTAACGTGGAAAACCCCGGGCAAAAGCTCTCCTGAAATCTTATACATATTGGGGATCATAAGTAAAAGCCCCTGCGATGCAGTAAACGTAGTTGTTAAGGCACCGGCCTGCAAAGAACCGTGAACGGCGCCTGCCGCACCTGCTTCTGATTGCATTTCGGTAACTTTAACACTCTGCCCGAAAATGTTTTTTCTCCCAAAAGCGGACCATTCATCAATATATTCCGCCATGGTAGAAGACGGTGTAATGGGGTAAATAGCAGCCACGTCGGTAAAAGCGTATGCGACATATGACGCAGCCTGATTACCGTCCATCGTCATCATGGTTTTATTTGACATTATATCTCCCTCCTTATTATTGGACACAAATTTACAATGTACTTGCAATTAATATGATTTGGAAGCGATCATACTTAATCATAACTTAGCTGCCCCGTTTTAAACATATAAGATTTCACTGCAGTTGCAGATGTACTTTGTATACACAGCAATTATCATTATACAATATATCGCATTCAAAACAAAGATATTATGCTACATTTTTTTTACTTTGCAGATAGTCATGGTTATTATCCGGACACACTATAGCTCACAGAACCATTATACAATACAAGGAAACTATAGCGAAATGCAGCTTATGAAGCTTCTTGTTTCCGTTATTGTATAATAGTTTTGTATATCATTTGTCTGAACTTATGCTTAAAAACTCAAGCAGTTTGTCTAAATATACTCTTCGGGAAAAATTATCGGGAAGGTTTGGAACAAGTCCGATTTTTCGGTAAAAATAATTATACAGCTGGGATTCTAAAATATCGGAGGATAAAGGGTTTTTAGGGTTTCTTCTCCTGCTTATATATTCCGCTAAGAGCGCTTCTTCTTTTGGAGTAAGCTTAAGCTCTCCCGACAAACTTACTGCTCTTTCAATACTTTGAATCCCTTCCTCGATATTTTTCGTTTTCACCACAACTGTATTAGCGGCCAAATCCCCTATTCTCATGTAGCGCCTTGTAAAAAGCACCGATAATATGCCAATTAAATATACACCAGGAAGCATATCGGCAACACGTATAAAATTTCGAATCAGGCATGCCGAGAAAGAAACAGGCTGACCATTAGCCATCATAACTTTAAGTCCAACTATCTTTTTCCCCAATGTCGATCCTTTCATAAAAAACTCGAACAACAGGAAATACCCGAACTGCAGTGTAAAAATTATAAGGAGGCAAATAACAATATATATTGTATTCCCCTCGGCAAAAATCAAATTAAAGGATTCTTCCCCTGCAATTAACAGCATTACAATCACCGCTGCGGTAATCAGAATATATTGAATAAGCATGTCAATAACAACGGCAACACCTCTTGAACCTACTGATGCAAGTTCAAAATCCAGCTTTACGTTTTCAGGCGTACGAATACTTAGAACGTTTCGCATTTGTTCATCCCCTGACTGAAACAAGGTTTTTTCCGCTTATCATTTTAGTATATACGCGGAATATATACCCGTATCTTTATCCATTAAACATTGTATCAAAAAACTCTATCTGATAAAATGGTTATGATGTAAAATCATTTGCAGGGGTATTTTATGAATGAAAACAATTTTATTAACGCACACAGGAAAACCTGGCAAGAGCTTGAAGAGATCCTGAAGCAGAGAAAGTTATATAAAAGAAATGCCGCCCGCCAAGACAGGCTTCACCATCTGTTTTTTCTTTATCAGACAGTAAGCGGACATCTTTCTATTGCAAGAACACGGTACGGTGACACAAATACCGTTGAATACCTTAACGGCCTTGTCGCCAGGGCTCACCAGGTTATTTTTGTTTCAAGGACTAAAAGCCTTTCAAAATTACTGCGCTTTTTTACCCGTGATTTTCCTGAACAGCTTAAAAAGGAATCACTGCTTTTCTTTATTTCCGCGGGAATCTTCATTCTCAGTTTTCTTTTCAGTTTCACTGTTACAATATATAGGGATGATTACGCACTTTCGTTTATACCGGCGGAATATATGAATGCGTTAAATGAAAACACTATTGGCTCAAATGCTAATTTAAACTATTCCATAGCTTCCGTCGTCATTTTTACAAACAACATACAGGTTGGAATACTGGCATTTGCACTTGGCATTACTTTTGGCATAGGCACGGTTTACGTTCTGGTCGTTAACGGATTTATGCTGGGTGCTCTATCTGCCGCCGCCGTAAACAGAGGAATTGGTTACGCCTTTTGGTCACTGATCCTTCCCCATGGAGTGCCCGAGCTGTTTTGCGTCTTTGTTTGCGGTGCAGCCGGGTTGTTAATTGCGCGATCAATAATTTTTCCTGGCCTGCACTCCCGCAGACGTTCATTTACAATGGGCGGGAAGAAGGCTCTGCTTCTTCTGATTGGAACAATACCGTTGTTCGTATTGGCGGGAATCACAGAAGGGTATTTTACACCTCTTCCCATTAACGCTTTATGGAAATATGCCGTATCGTTGCTGTGGTTAGCCGCATTATTTCTATACCTTTTTGTTAGGAGAAAAAGCTATGGAAAATAGTTGATGTTTCGTTTTTATTCTTTGTAAAGACGAAGCATTCTTTTATATTCTTCAAGCCGCTCCCTGCTCAGCGTATTCAAAGGTTCAAGTATCCCTGATATTACAATGCTGTCGTGGACACCCTTTTCACATAGTTCAATAAGCTTATCAATACTTCTTCCGTCATCAGGATATGTGGCTCCATACATATCCAGCCTTCTAAACACTGTGTTTCTTCCAAATAGCTGTTCATACGTTCCTCTTATTTTATTCTCAACCAGCACAAGGTTTTCTTTTGGCGTAAATGGACAGACTATGACAAAAGTGCGGGAATCATAATTCATAATTCTGTCAGTATCACGCAAAACACTTTTTAACTTGTTATAAAGGTCCTGTATCATTTCCGGCCTTGCACCGAAAACCCTGCCCATAATAAAAGACACCGGATATTTTCCTCTTCCCGCTCGTTTGATCTCATGCTTTAAATCCTCATCTTCCGAAAATGCGGACACTATGTTTTTTCTGTATTCTATCCACTCAGGATTGTTAACTATTGTCGATGGGAACTTTTTCAAAAACTGACTCAACCTATTATTAAATGAGCTGCGCAATAACTCCCGTTTTTCCGGTATCAGAAAAACATCATCAATTTTCGCATCCTTAGCCCCGCCGACAATTTCAGCCGTACCGTCATGAATAATTGCAAGTATCGAAAACCCCGACATACCGGTATCTGTCTTTAGCTTTTTAATAAGTTTATATTGCCCCTCATATTGCCGTGAATCTATTTCAATTATGTAAAAAAGGATTGATTCGCGGAAAATATCAAGCTTCAGCATTAGGTCATTCTCATCCAGAACATCGACAAAATCAAAATTCCGTTCGAAAAGACTTTTTAAAACAATACTTTTAATATAACGACTTTCAATGCTAATCAATACTTTTTCAGCCATTGCCCTTCACTCTCTCGGTAAAAAAGAAACCTCAACTTATTTATTAAGAATATCGGAAAATCTGCGAACAAAAAACACCGGTTTATGCGAAACCGTTCATTCATTACTTTTTTAACTATTGTACAATAGACTTTCATTTGAAGCAGGACCCGCGGGAATAATGTTCGAAAATTGCCTCACGAACTATTGTAAAATAGTTCTTCTAAAGTAGTCTTGCGGAAATTATGTTCAAACATTGTTATTTTTATGTCAAAGTAGCCCGTAATTTCATTGCACTTCAAATTTCTTTATGGTATATTAGTGTCTGAAATAGAAAACGCTATAGGTGTTACGGGAGGAGATAAAATGTCTAAATTGGTTGGAAATGCCGTATTTGGTCAATCAGGCGGTCCTACTGCCGTTATTAATGCAAGCGCAGCGGGTGTTTTTACTGAGGCGTTGAAACAGGACTGCATACCGAAAATATACGGTGCCGCACATGGAATTAAAGGAATACTTGAAGAAAATCTTTATGATATTAGTTGTGAGGATGAAAAAGAACTTGAACTATTAAAAACAACCCCTTCTTCAGCACTGGGCTCCGTACGTTACAAGCTCGCCGATCCCAACGTGGACGAAACGGATTATAAACGCTTGTTAGAGGTATTTAAAAAATACAATATTCGCTATTTCTTCTATAACGGCGGAAACGACTCAATGGATACCTGCAATAAGGTCAGCAAGTTTATGCAAAGAGCCGGTTATGAATGCCGCGTTATTGGTGTTCCAAAAACTATTGACAACGATCTTGCCGCAACCGACCACTGCCCGGGTTACGGAAGTGCGGCACGCTATATTGCCGTATCCACAATGGAAGTATATCTGGATGCACGTGTTTATGATACTCCCATGGTATGCGTGCTTGAGATTATGGGAAGAAATGCCGGATGGCTGACAGCCGCATCCGCACTGGCTTCATATAAAGGCGCGGGACCCGACTTGATATATCTGCCTGAAAATGTATTTGATATGGATAAATTCATATCCGATGTTAAAACAGTATATGAAAAGAACAATGGCAAGGTAATTATAGCGGTATCGGAGGGAATCAAAGACAAAACCGGCAGGTATATCTCAGAGTATGGCTCAGACCTTGCAAAGGAAAAAGACTCCTTCGGCCATGCACAGCTTGGCGGAACGGCACAGGTTCTTGCAAGCAAACTCAAGCAAGAGCTGGGCTGTAAAACACGGGCGATTGAATTTAGCCTGCTGCAGCGCTGCGCATCCCACTGCGCGTCTAAAACTGACGTGGAAGAAGCATTTAATGCAGGCAGAATGGCTGTTAAATACGCTGTTTCCGGAATTACCGATCATATGGTTGCTTATGAACGAGATAACACACCTGAATATAAATGCATTTTTAAAACTGTTAACCTGTCTGAAGTTGCAAATGCTGAAAAGAAAGTGCCGGGAGAATGGATTAACGAGGAAGGAACCGGCTTGACACAAGCCTTCATTGATTACGCCCTTCCGTTAATACAGGGTGAATCTTCACCTCCGATGGAAGACGGACTGCCCAGGTTTGCAAAACTGAAAAAGGTCAGGGCGCAGATCTGATTTGTGCCGTTTCATTCCGTATTTTATAGGAACAGTAACAGGGGAATTTAGAATAATCATTCTAAATTCCCCTGCTTATGTTATATTCATATGCAACTTATATAGATTTAAAATAATTCTTAATTACCCGATATTTCACTTCCGCTTTCAATTTCTTTCAGTCTCGAAATAGAATATGAGCTGTAACTGCTGTTTGGAAATTCATCAGCCACATATTCAAATAATTCCACTGCTTTTTCCAGTTCATTGCACCGTGCTGCCGCTTTACCCGCCTGGTAATAAAGTGCGGCTTTATACGTTACGCTGTCGGCATCAATTAACGCAATAGCTGTTTCATATTGCTCAAGCGCAGTTCTGTATACGCCGATATCTCTCGCCGTATTCCCGTTGTATGTTTTATTCCCGTCATTATAATACTGATTGGCTGCTTTTAAGCGTATTTGATCCCAGAGGCTGTCGTAAGTACCCTTCAAATCATCGGGTACTGCAGTTCCCTGTTGATTCATCATAAGCTCAGCCGCTTCAATATATTTCCCTTCATTATAAATTTCTTCCGCCTGTTTGAGCCGGGCAACCCAATCCTTATATACACCGAAGCTCTCCATTAGCTTTAAGTTTTCTTCTTTCTTGTTGTCCAAATCCTGTTCAAGTTTTTCAATTCTGGAGTTTAATTGATTTATCTGATTTTCCAGTTCGGGATCTTTAATAATGTTTTCTTCTTTCGTAATTGTAAATAATGATTTATTTGTCGGGACCATATACCATATAAGCCCCATTATTAAAACTCCAATTAATATGCCTGCGATATATTTTAACCCGTAAATGCTGTTGTCTTCCGCTTTAAGTCCTTTAGCAACCCATTCGGAAAAAAGCCCTCCTTCTTTCGAAGATCTGCTGCCTTTACTGCTTTTACTGCTTTTTCTCTTATTGTTTACGGAGCCGGAATCTGTTTGCTCAACCAATCCGTCCATTTTATTGAGGTACTGCATAGCTTTTAAGCCGCTGTCATCAGCGTCGATGACCTGTTTAAATGCGCTTCTTGCCGCATCTTCCTTCCCTGCCGCGTAATAACATATTCCTAAAAGATTCATTGCTTCGAAAAAGGAAGGATAAAGTGAAATCGCTTTTTTAAGCTGGATTATTGCAATGTCCTCATTTCCGGATTTTATGTCTTCAAGGGCTTTGTTGAACAATTGAATTGCTTTAACAGTATCTTCAGGCAAATCACCGGCTTCTTTTTCAATTTCTTCAAGATCCAAAGGCTGAAAATTCTCCAATTCAAACGATACATTCAACATATCCAACACCACACCCCTGCTTATTATAAATCTAACAATTGTTATCCGGCTTTTTAAAACAGCATGACGTTATTTGACCTACAATTTCCCGCACCTGTCCGATATAAAAAAAAGAACCGAGAGCTGCGATTACATGAGCTTTCGTTGCTTTTAAATATGACTTTGTCACTGCTTCTTTTATTGTATCACTAAATTCAACATTTTTACAATACTTTCGCATTTCATTTGAAAGCGTTTTTACGGGCAGAGCACGGGGTGTATCCGCGGCTACCGCAATAAACCATTCTGCGATGGTCGAAAGCTCACGAAGCATTGTATGGTAATCCTTATCCTTTGATACGCCAAAAATTATAATTGCCTTTTGTTCCGGATAAATTCTTCTGTATGTTTCAACAAAAGCCCTTACTCCATCAGGATTATGTGCGCCGTCAATATAAAAGTCCGGTTTGCGCCCGATCAATTCAAACCGTCCCGGCCATAATGCTTTCAAAAATCCAGTACGTATTTCTTCTGTGCCAAGAGCAAAACCTGATGATTTCAATATTTCTATAACCTTTAGTGCGACTGCTGCATTGTATGTCTGATGTATTCCTACAATTCCCGTTTTTATTAGACCGTAATCCCGGTGGCTGAAAACCATTTCCCCCGGTTTCAGCTCAATCATTTTTATATCATCGGCATCTGCAGTTACAAGACGGGCATTCTTTTCGGCACATACCGCCTTAATTGTGTCATATGCAGGCTTTCGCTGCGGATACGTTACAACAATTCCGCCGGGTTTTATAATTCCCGCCTTCTCAAACGCTATGTTTTCCATCGTAGTTCCAAGGATTTGAGTATGATCAAGCGATATTTTCGTTATAACCGACATCATCGGACATTTTATGATATTAGTAGCATCAAAACGTCCTCCCATGCCTGTCTCAAGAACGACCACATCACACTTTTTTTCATAACAGTATAAAAAAGAAAGTGCGGTTATTGTTTCAAATTCGGTCGGATGCTCATACCCCTCTTCAACCATTTTATCAATAACTGCTTTAACTCTGTATGTGTATTCGGCAAGATCCGAATCGGAAATTTCTTCACCGTCTATTTTTATTCTTTCATTAAAGCGGATTACAAAAGGCGACGTATACAGCCCGGTGGAATACCCTGCACAGGTTAGAACGCTTGATATAAAAGCCGCGGTTGATCCTTTTCCGTTTGTTCCCGCAATATGAATAAATTTCAGGTTATTCTGGGGATTTCCCAGGCGTTCGGTCAGAGCACCGATCCTTTCCAACCCCGGCCTGCTTCCAAACCGGTCAAGACTGTGAATGTATGAAATAGCGTCTTTATAGTCCATTGTCTTCCTCGTTCTATCTAAATGAATAAACCGGCAGGCGTTAATCCGGCATCATGCTCCGCAGCATTTTTTGTATTTCTTCCCGCTCCCGCACGGGCAGGGATCGTTACGGCCGACCTTTTCAAACTCACGTTTTTTAGGTTTTCTTACCGTATCCCCTCCGTGTGTTGCCGTTACAGGTTTTGCCACCTGTGTTCTTTGCACTGTGATATTTTCTTTTCTTATATGCATTATTTCACGAATTGCGTCCTGTTGAATATTGCGAATCATTTCGTCAAACATGTCAAAGCCTTCCATACGGTATTCAACAATAGGATCCCGCTGTCCATAGGCCCTAAGCCCAATACCATGTTTAAGCTGTTCCATAGCGTCAATATGGTCCATCCACTTCTCGTCGACAGACTTTAACAAAATACGCCGTTCCAATTCTCTCATTATTTCACTGCCGAAAGTTTCTTCCTGTTCATTGTATTTTTTGAACGCAATTTCAAGGATTTCTTCTTTCAGCCTGTCGGCAGTAAGAGATTCCATATCATAATTGTTGGGGTATATTGAACCTTGGGTCAAAACGGTGCTTTCGGCATAAGCCTTCAATGCATTCCAGTCCCATTCTTCAGGATATGGGCTTTCTTTACAGTATAGATTAATAATATAATCGACCGTTGTTTCAATCATCTTCAGGAAATTGTCCTTAAGATTCTCACCGTTAAGCACCTTAAAGCGCTCTTTGTATATTAATTCACGCTGCTGGTTCATAACATCGTCATATTGGAGCACGTTTTTACGACGATTAAAATTTATCCCTTCAATCTTTTTCTGGGCGTTTTCTATAGCGTTTGAAAGCATGCGGTGTTCTATAGGCTGATCATCTTCAAGTCCAAGCATGTTTACCATACTCTGGAGTCTTTCCGAACCAAACAGCCTCATAAGATCGTCTTCAAGGGAAATATAGAACCTTGACTCTCCAGGGTCACCCTGCCTTCCGGAACGTCCGCGGAGCTGGTTGTCTATGCGCCTTGACTCATGTCTTTCCGTACCTATTATTTTTAGTCCGCCGGCTTCAATAACCTTAAATTTTTCGGCATCGGTTTCTTTCTTAAACTTCTCGTAAAGCTGTTTAAATACAGCTCTTGCCTTTAATATTTCTTCATCATTTGTTTCGTTAAAGCTCGTAGACATGTTGATATAATACTCATCCATGCCTTGCTTTCGCATCTCCTGTTTAGCAAGAAACTCAGGGTTGCCTCCAAGCATTATGTCGGTTCCGCGGCCGGCCATATTTGTCGCGATTGTAACAGCTCCGAATTTTCCCGCCTGTGCTACTATTTCGGCTTCCTTGTCATGGTACTTTGCATTTAAAACATTATGTTTTATTCCGCGTTTTTTTAAAAGCCGGCTTAAATGCTCGGAAGTTTCTATTGAAATTGTGCCGACAAGCACAGGCTGGCCCTTTTTGTGACTTTCCTCTATGTCATTCAATACAGCTTCAAACTTTCCGTTAATGCCCTTATACACGACATCCGGATGATCATCGCGAATAATGGGAAGGTTTGTAGGTATCGCGATAACATCAAGCTTATAGATAGCCTGAAATTCCTGCTCTTCAGTAAGTGCCGTACCGGTCATGCCTGCAAGCTTATCATACATTCTGAAATAATTCTGGAACGTAATTGTGGCAAGAGTTTTACTCTCCCTTTCAACAGTCACTCCTTCTTTTGCTTCAATAGCCTGGTGCAATCCTTCACTGTATCTTCTTCCGTACATGAGACGTCCTGTAAACTCATCTACTATGATTATTTCACCATCTTTTACAACATAGTCCACATCCCTTTTCATAAGGCCATGAGCTTTTATAGCCTGGTTTATATGATGTGAGAGTGTCATGTTCTCAATATCGGAAAGGTTTTCAACACCGAAAAATCTCTCAGCCTTAGCTATGCCTTTAGATGTAAGGGTTGCGGTATGCGCCTTCTCATCAACAATATAATCGGCGTCAATATCATCATCATGAGATTTATCGTCGGTCTCGGTAAATACTTTTTTCTTTAACGTACGCGCAAGGCTGTCGGCCCGTTGATACAAATCGGTGGATTTATCTCCCTGACCGGATATAATAAGAGGCGTTCGGGCTTCATCAATCAAAATGGAGTCGACTTCGTCAACAATAGCATAATTATGACCGCGTTGAACCATCTGCTCCCGGTAAACAACCATATTGTCCCTGAGGTAGTCAAACCCGAACTCATTGTTTGTTCCGTAGGTAATATCACAGTTATATGCTTTTCTCCGTTGATCATTATCCAGACCGTGTACAATAACACCTACACTCAAGCCTAAAAACTGGTATACTTTACCCATCCATTCGGCGTCACGGCGGGCAAGATAATCATTTACTGTTACAATGTGGACGCCTTTTCCTTCCAGAGCATTAAGGTAT
>JAAYBO010000256.1 GCA_012730095.1 Clostridiaceae bacterium | reverse complement strand
CCCGATACAACCATTTTATCCATTACTTCTTCTGCTAACTTCTGCATATGGTAATCAAGCGTAAGTTTTATGCTCAACGGACTTTCACCGTAAACACGCTGAAGCCTGTATCCATATTCGTCAAGAAACTTGTGGTTTGCGTCGGTTGTTGCCTGTACGTAAACAATGCTTTGAGACGTTAGAATATCCTGATATGCTTTTTCCAAACCTGCAAGCCCAAATGTACCGGAATCGTCGGTATAACCAATCAGATGCGCAGCAGGCATTTCCGGTTCGGTTCGTTTTCTTGTCTCTATTACCGAAACGCCTTTTATGTTTCTTTGAGCCAATGTCTCCGCCTGCTGCTCTCCAATAGTGTAAACTCTCGGTTCGGCATTGTACTGTGAGAAATTTATAAATTCGTCAATATCCGTTTCAAGTATATCGGCAACCCACTTCCTTTCATCGGTATCGGAAGTGAAAACCGCCGGCTGCAGCACAGCTGCATACTCCGTATTTCTTCCTGTAAACGAAATCATATTTCTGTCTAAAATCTGTCCTCTTTCCCTGTAAATTTCCGTCATTCGGCTCCGCTGCCTGAAAGCGGCCGCAGAATAGCGTTCATGCTGTACTATCTGCAGGTTGTAAAGTCTGTACGCGAGTCCGGATATTGACAGTGTTAAAACAAGCAGTACAAAAACTATTCTTCCTTTTTTCATAAAAAACACCTTTCATCCCGGGAATAAAAATTTCACCTGTTGTGAATTATCCCGGTAAAAGGCGTTTCCTATACATAAGGTTCTAAATAATTATACTTGTGGGTCCTGCTTAGCGGATCGAGGCATTGCTGTCGCGTTTCGGCAGGTACACGGCTTTGGTTAAGCGGGTCGAATCATTGCTGCTGCGTTCTATTAGATACCCAGCTTTGCTTCGGGTATTCGTTATTAATACCATTCATGCTGGGCTTTTTCGATATCCTTTTTTATTTGGTTTATCAAATCAGCATGCGATTCGAATTTTTTCTCGCTTCTTAATTTTTTCAGGAAAAAAACCTCGATATCCTGTCCGTACAGCTCCTGCTCAAAACCTATCATATGTGTTTCAACTGTCGAGGCCATATCGTTTTTACATGTAGGGCATATTCCAACATTAGTCAGGCTGTTGTACCACTGCCCCTGATAAAGCGTCCTTGTGACATACACTCCGGATGCCGGCATAATAAGGTATTCTTCCGGCAGCATATTTGCAGTCGGAAAACCCATAGCCCTTCCTTCCCGTCTTCCGGTAACAACCTTTCCTGAAATCGAAAAGTGGCGCCCCAACAGTTCAAAGACCTTTTCCATTTTCCCTTTCATTATATATTGGCGAATCAAAGTACTGCTTACTATTTCTCCCCTGACTTTTACAGGCGGAATTACAATAACGGCAAAACCAAGCTTTTTGCCCATTTTTTTCAGATATTCGGCATCGCCTCTGCCCATATAGCCGAAATGAAAATTGAAACCGACAACAACCAGTTTTGAACGCAATTTTTCAACCAGTATGCTTTTAATAAACTCATCGGCGGTCATCCTTGAAAATTTCTCGTCAAACTCCTGAAAATACAGTGTATTAATACCGGTTTTATCAAGTATTGAAGTTTTTTGTTCCCTTGTCATTATCAATGGAGTGAACAGCTTCTTTCTCAATATGTTTTCAGGATGCTTTTTAAAGGTATATACAACAGAATAAAGGTCATTCAGCCGGCATTTATGTATCAGCGTATTTATAAGGGCCATGTGACCGCGGTGCAATCCGTCAAAATTACCCAAGCCTACTCCGCAATATTTATCGCAAGCCGGATAAAATCCATTTTCCAGTATTTCCACAACTGTTCCTTCCTTTTGTAAGTTATGATTTTATTTTAATGTTAAAATAATTTTTTAGGTTTTATTACTTTTTTACCATCTTCGGATGAAACAATTCCAAGGCCGATAAAGCGTTCTGATTTTGTGTATACTCTTATATAATTTCCTGCCCTTGCCTGAATTTCCGAAAAACCGAAAACTCTGGCGCCATTTATGAAACGTTCTGCGTCCCTTTGTTCCAGCATAACCGACGGATACTCGCTGAACACTATATCCGGAGAATAAATAAGTGACTCTAAAGTCCCTGCATTACAATGTTTTTCAACTTCTTCAAGCGTTACGGCATCGGCTAATGAAAAAGGGCCCACCCCGGTTCTTGTTAAAAATGACATATGAGCGCTGCAGCCAAGTTTTAAGCCTATATCGTTACACAGTGAACGTATATATGTACCTTTTGAGCATTTTACATCAAATCTGACAATAGGATAAGAACCTTTATTTTTTATATCCAGAATATTGATATCGTATATTGTAACCTTGCGGGGTTTACGCTCAATTTCAATGCCTTTCCTCGCCAGCTCATACAACCGTTTACCCTTTACTTTAACAGCTGAATACATCGGTGGCACCTGCTCAATTTCACCGGTAAATTCGTTGATAACGGATTCAATAAAGGAATTGTCAAGCTTAACGGGATTTTCACTAAGAATATTGCCTTCATTATCATAAGTATCGGTAGAAATACCCAGAACCATTTCAACACGGTAGGATTTATTAAACTCAGAAAACCAAGCCGTCGTTTTTGCGGCTTTCCCAATGCAAACGGGAAGCAGACCGCACGCCGCGGGATCTAACGTACCGGCATGGCCGATTTTTTTTACTCCGGTAATTCTTCGAAGCCAGGCTACAACATCAAACGATGTCATATTCGGAGGCTTTATTAGCAATAAAATACCGTTCATTTACAGCTCCCTGTTTATTTCATCAAGGACCAGCCTGATAATTTCATTCAGATTCCCTGTATAAGTAAAACCTGCGGCTCTTTTATGCCCTCCGCCTGAAAACTTTCCGGCAATTTTCGCGACATCAACGTAATTGTTCGCCCTAAGACTCCCTTTAAAACACCCTAATTCCTCTTCCCGTACAAAAAGTGACACCTCGACACCTTCAAGGTTTACCCCCACATTAACAAGCCCTTCGAAATCATCGGACTGCGCATTCAGGGGATATATGTCATCATATAAAAGCCAGGACACGGCAACCTTCCCATCGTAATAAAGTGTCAAATTCTGAATTGT
>JAAYBO010000255.1 GCA_012730095.1 Clostridiaceae bacterium | reverse complement strand
ATTGAATCCTGATCATCCGGAATATGAGGTAATGAAGGAATGGTCAAGGTATTGGACTCCTGAACTCAGTGATTGGAAAAGACAGCCCAAAGTCATACGTGTAGGGTAAAAAGTTTTAGTAGGAGAAGAATTAATGATAGATATTTTTTTTAGAACAGAATGCAAACGATAAGGCAATAGAAATTGTATTGAAGGACCATCCTGATATCCGATTACTTTGGGAGATAAGGCATTTAATAAAAGGCCCCATAGTTATAAATGATGTAAATCCGATTCTTCACATACTCGCAGAATCAATAGTTGAAAGTCAAATAATGGAATGCAAGCCTGCAGAAGTAAGGTCTGCCTTGGATAGGCTTAAAGAAAAAGGTGTGTCTCATCACGCTTTCCGGACCACAATTGCTTCCATATTACTAAACTGTTTGTTTGACACACCAAAAGAAAACAAACCATTTGATGTAAAAAAGTATTCAAAACAACTTGAAATGTTGGGGGCAAATGTCGTAATAGCCGGGAAAGTTGGAAGGAATGAACCTTGTCCGTGCGGCAGCGGGAAAAAATACAAGCGTTGCTGTATTGACAAGCATGAGAGTGATCTATCATTAAAAAGAAGTTCGGGTAGCCAGGCTATAGCTGATGAAAAGCTTATTTTAGGTTCAGTGCATTATGCAACTTTTGGTTATCTCAAAAATGCCAGACCTGATGATACGGTTATTTTATTGGAAAACAGATACCACATATCTAAGTATTTGGAAGAGAATGGTGATTTGGAAGGAGCTTATTTGGTATTAAAAGAAAATATTAATTCTGCTATGAGTTTAGGAAATAAAGGATTAATAAAAAATGCATATCAGGATTTATTACTCCGAAAAATAAACAATACAAAACATACGGATATTATATTCAACAAGCTAAAAAACTTCTTGAAAAAGACCTTGTTTCAATGGGTAAGTACGAACAATTGTTATTGTCAGCTTTTAGATCTGATCTTGTATACGGTGATGAATTCGAAGGGGGCGAATTGAATGACTGATTCGCTTTCTTTGATAGTGTATAATAAAAGTGTTCATAAAAGATGACAAAAAACATATATAGTAAAATTCTTCTATAGGTTAAATATGTTAATATATTAATAGAATCTGAATTATACGATCAACTAAGGTTCATGAAGAAGAGTAAAATGTTAAAACGCGCAATCATTCCAGTTTTATATTTAGTTTCAGGGACTATGCTTATTGCCGGGAATATTCAGTCATTTGCGGCATTTCTCTTTTACATTGGATTTATATTGGCTTCTTATCTTATTTTACAGGGGTATATTACCAGATTAAATATATATTGTTTTTTGGTGCCGTATTTTCTTATGCTTGCCATTAGTATATGGAATAATGTATTTCCATATTATTTGGGAATAGTATTGGCTGTTCTTATGGGAGATTTGTTTGTTAGGATTTTGTACGGAATGCTGATTAATTGCAGAGATAGAAGCTGCATATTTTTTGTGCTGCCGGCATTCTTTTCCCTGGTTGATTTTATATTTCAGAATATACCGGCAATCGGTTTCATTCATATGATACCTGTCTTATCACCCCTGTCGGCTCAAAGTTTTATAATTAAAGCAGCAACGTTTTTTGGCGGTCGCGTGGTTTTAATGCTTGTTACACTGCTGCTATCTGCATCCGCAATGGTTATATGTGATTCAAAAAATATCCGTACAAGTGGTATTGTTCTTGCAATATGTGCCTTACTAATTTTATTGCCGAATTTAATAAATTT
>JAAYBO010000254.1 GCA_012730095.1 Clostridiaceae bacterium | reverse complement strand
TGGAAAAAAGAAATAAAGGTTACGGGGGCTATCAGCACGACAGGCGATCCTTCCAGCAATACTACAATCCTTCCTTCAAGCAGGGCCGCCATAGCTTTGTCGGGTCTTTCGGTAGATAAAAACTGAGGAAATAATGAGTTGGGGTGTGATATAATACTCTGTTCCAAATATCCGATTGCCGGCAGGCCATCTAATTTTATTGAGCTGATTTTATCAAACATACCGTCAACCAAATCCTTATTGGCTATTCCTTCAATATAGGCTATTGCAACTGTTTGATTCGTGATACTTCCCAATGTGACAGTTTTAAATTTTAACGCGTCATTGCGTATTTTTCTTCTCAGCATACCGATATTTGATTCCAGTACCTCAAGAAAACCTTCATGAGGCCCCCTGATATTTTTTTCAGTACTCGGCTCTATCGGAGTACGCTTTTCAACCTTATCAATTTTACAGGAAATCGCATACGGAATCAGCTCAAAAACAAACACCGCACTGCCGGAAAAGATTTCCTTTATTGCCTCATTCGTATCATAAACCAGTTTTATTGAGCCGTTTGGAATATTTTTAACAGCTTTTATATCTGATAACTGTTTATAAGTCATATTTATAATAGGGGAGATAAAATCTCTTTGAATCAAATCATTATCTATATTTTCATGTATATAAAAAAACCATGCTTCATGATGATCGTCAATGAAAACATTTTTTTGCTTCACATCGGGACAATCTTTAATTCTTTCTTGAATTAACGGCAAATCAATACGTTGCTCTTTTTTTTTACGCAAAAATATCACCTCAGAAGAAATTATGACCGACTTCTGCCACATTTATGCAAAAAGAATATCAAGGTTTGACTTATGTGCGAAACATCTTAATAAAATATGCGATAAAGTTACTGTTCAGACGCACAATAATTTAAAGAACTATTGTACAAACAGTTTAAAAAGTAATATCTGACCGGTTACACGAAGAATGTTTATTAATTGCGCGATATAAAGCCTTAGCTTTTTATTGTCCCAATAACGGCACCCCCGACATATTATGAATTAAGACAAACAATCGGAGGTGCTGATATGATACGCATTAACGGAAACACCATTACTATCGCTGATTTAGGAAGCCGCTTAAGGTCCGGAAGCATAAAGCAAAGAATCGCAGGTGAAATGATTAACAGCGATACGGTATATACATATCCGTCGTTAGGTATACTAAATTTTGAACTTGATTCAAGAGCGTCAATTGTAAATATGTCCGAAAGACTTAATAACAGTCTTTTCACATTTAGACTTTTCAAAGATTCAATGTGTAATCAAGCCTATTGGGACAGAACTTATGAAGGCGGGTTCAGGCTTAAAAGAGAAGTAAACCCGCATGAAGCTATACGTGACATTTTAAAAAACAGTAAGCTTTATGGAACTGAATGCGCGACGGCAATTGTAATTGTATTTTATTTGGGACTGGTTGAAGTTATGCCGGAAGGGCTTTTTGACCGGTTATTCGCAGATATATATCTTATGGACTGGAAATACCTGGACAGGGATTTGGGTGTTCGCACATACGGCGGCGCTAAAAACTCTTTACCAGGGGATTGCCTGTATTTCATTAACCCGGATGTAAACACCGAAACTCCTGAATGGCAAGGTGAAAATGTGATACAGCTGCTTGACGGATACTATTACGGCCATGGAATTGGAATCGCAACAGCAAATGTAATAATAAGGGAGCTTAATCGGAACAGGTTCCCCGGATCACAAAATTCGGCATACCTTCTGGATCAGATTGTAAAACCTGATTTTCGGTACCTGGCATTGAAAACGGAAGAATATAACAGGGCGAATCCTTAATGAACTAACTAACTGGAAATTATTACAAGGATAGTTTTGGGAATCAAATTCAATTTTTATATCACCAGCTAATGGTATATCCTTTTTTTTGTTGCATCCTATCTGAGATAGTAAACTTTAAAAAATTATATTGATGGTACCGATGGAATAGATTGCGAATACAATAATATCGGAGAAAAAGCTATTTACCGATATAGCAGCAATATGCATATTTTTATTGTCATTGCGAAAGATGGGGCGAAAAAAAGATTTGGACACAATATATAGAGCGGTGGTAGATTTAATGAAAAAAATTATGACTCTCTTAACATTTTTTACATGCCGCCGAACAGAATACGCACTTTCGGACATTCATATACTACACCTGGAAAGGAAGTGTGACTATGCAGCCTGTCCGAATAGCGGCTGGTGACGGAGCCGGGGAGTTGTTGGCATATTTGCAAAAAGAACTGATAAATAACGATACAGCGGGAGAAATTTTTACAGTAAATCAGGAACAAGGTGACGGACTTATTGCCGTAGAGTGTAAAAAGAAGGAAAAGCAGCACAGAAATCCTGCATTTGTTGAACAATTATCATCTGTTCTTGCTGAATATATGATGACGGCGTATGAAGGGCTGATACTTAATCGGATTGCCAAAAAGCATTATGGATATTTAAAACCCGGCGAAAGACGGGATATTATTGGAATAGCTCAGAAAAAACTGCAGGAAAAAGACCAAAACTTTTTTGATGCGGTTATCAGAATACGAAGAAGGAACATAGTAACAAGAAGGCTTGCCGATTTTCTTAACCAGAGTAATCATATTATCCTGGAGGGCTTTGTTACTTTTAGAATGCAGGAATATGTAAAAGAATTGGAAGAAATAGTGGACTGGGCGGTCAGGCAGTATCTTGTTGAAAAAGAATATCAGGAATTTATTAAACTTTTGACATATTTTGTACAAATGCAGAAGCCGAAGTTTCACTGTGTACATGTGATTGCTGAAAATGATTCAAGTTTTTCAATTTACGATGAAAATATGGAAAGAATATCTGAACAATGGTTTAGTGAATGGAGCGGTGAAAAGCATAACGGAACGATTAAAGAAGAAGATATGCTGATAAGTTTTTTAATTTCGGCCGCACCAAAACAGATCGTTGTCCATAATACATCTGCTATAAATAACAAAGAGCTTCTTGAAACCATTATGCAGGTATTTTCAGGAAGGGTAACCGCATTTCAGGACTAAATCCATCTTTATTTGTACAATAGTAAAAGAAAAGTAACGAAAAAGCATGAAATTTACTGAATCTTTAGGAAAGACCTTGTACTCCCAAAAAAAATTGTTGTATAATGAGAGGGGTTCTAAGAATGGAGGTATTTTATTGGCTGTGAAAGTTTTCCAATCGCTTGTTTTCCGGATTAAGGAAATCCTGGAATGTGATGCAGGTATTGCAGACTCATATGGAATGGTGATTGCAAGCACTATAACTGCAGAAATCGGCAAATATAATGAAGATGCTATAGATTTTATTAACTCCGGTGAAACGTATTTTGAAAATGACAGAATTGCACTAATGAAGGTTGGAAGCCGCAGAAGCATGGATTATACCGCGTATGTGTATGGTAATACCGAACAGCGCAGAAAAGCCATGGAGTTGGTATGCCTGAGCATTGAAAACGCAAGGCTTTACTATGAGGAAAAATACGATAGAAACAGTTTTATAAAAAATGTTCTTCTTGGCAATATCCTTCCGGGAGATATTTCGATCAGAGCAAAGGAATTAAGGGTAAAAGATGATATCAGAAGAATAACCTATCTGATTCGCACCGAAAAATCAAAGGATATTCACGCTTACAATATAATAAAAAGCATCTTTCCCAATGAGGTAAGGGATTTTGTTATACTGCTTGACGATCAGAATACCGTTCTTGTCAAAGAGCTGAAAGAGAAAGAAGAAAAAGATGATATCTACCGCAAAGCAAGAATGATAATTGATACACTGAACACCGAGCTTATGGTGAAAGCCTATATTGGAATTGGCACTGAAGTTGATCGGCTGCGTGATATAACACGTTCTTTCAAAGATGCTCAAACAGCCCTTACAATAGGAAATATTTTTGAATCGGACAAAACGATAACAGACTATAATCATTTGGGAATTGGCCGGTTGATTTATCAGCTTCCCACCACATTATGCAAGCTGTTTTTGAATGAAATATTCAAAGATGGCGTTTATGAGCATATAGATCCGGAAACAATGATTACTATCCAGAAATTTTTTGAAAACAACCTTAATGTAAGCGAAACTTCCAGGCAATTGTTTGTTCACAGGAATACTCTTGTTTACAGGCTGGATAAAATTCAGAAAATAACAGGAATGGATTTACGAATATTTGAAGATGCTATTCATTTCAAGGTGGCCATGATGGTTAAGCGCTATCTTGACGAAGTGGGAAAATAAACGTTGTTCCGTTTTCTTTATTAAAAAATAAAATGGAGATGTATTTGGTTTGATTGAGTTCAAGGCTGTAACAAAACGGTACTCGAACGGTGCCATAGGGCTGCAGGATGCGTCCTTTACGATACAGAAAGGTGAATTTGTTTTTGTAGTCGGGCCAAGCGGTTCCGGCAAATCTACTCTGTTAAAGCTGATATTGCATGAAGAAGTTCCAACCGAAGGTGAAGTATATGTAAACGGGTTCAGCATACACAATATGCGGCGTTCGGAAATTCCGTACCTTAGACGCGGCCTTGGGGTTGTATTTCAGGATTTTCGCCTGCTGCCAAACAAAACGGTTTATGATAATGTAGCTTTTGCAATGCAGATTGTGGAGGCGCAGCCAAAGGAAATACGCAGGCAGGTTCCTGTTGCGCTGGCGCTTGTAGGGTTAAGCAAAAAAGCAAAAGTATACCCTGATCAGCTTTCGGGCGGCGAACAGCAGCGGGTATCACTTGCGAGGGCGCTGGTAAACAATCCGTCGATTTTGCTTGCTGATGAACCCACGGGCAATCTTGATCCCGCTATAAGCCGTGAAATAATGTATCTTTTGGATGAGATAAATCAAAGGGGCACAACGGTTATTGTCGCCACGCATGAAAAAAGCATTGTGGATGATATGGAAAAGAGGGTTATTTCTTTAGATTATGGCCGGATCGTCCATGATGTTCAAAAGGGGAATTATACAAATGAAGCTTAGAACTATAAAATACATGGTTCGAGAAGGGTTTTCCAATACATACAAGAATCTGTTGATGACTCTTGCTTCGCTGACGATGGTAATTTCGTCTCTTTTGATATTTGGAGTCTTTCTTATGGTTACCGTGATTTTGTCGTTTAATCTAAGACAGATGGAAAAGCAAATTGCTGAGATAGTAATATGGCTGGAGAAGGATATTGCTCCCCTTGAAGCCGATGATATAGAATTAAGACTTAAAAACGATGTGCGTGTGCTTGAATGCAATAGAATTACAAAAGAACAGGCATTTGCCGAGTTGAATGAAGCTCTCGAAGACCCGTCATTATTGGAGGGTTATACTCCCGAGTTTCTAAGTGAGTCATTCAGGCTCCGATTGAAGGATGTTAATCAGATCGCGGAATTTGCGGACGAGGCGGCTGATATTACCGGAGTTGAAGATATTGATTTCCCGAAAGATTTTCTTGAAAGGCTGGCACTGATTCTAAAATGGATTAACGCAGGCAGCATGTTTATTCTTGCCCTGCTGCTTATTATTTCCGTTTCGATAATATCAAACACAATAAAGCTTACCGTTTACGCCAGGCGTAAAGAAATCGGCATAATGAAATATATTGGCGCGAACGATTGGTTCATCCGCTGGCCATTTATAATTGAAGGCATTATTATTGGCCTTGTAGGATCTGTTATTTCATTTGTAATAACCAGTTATCTTTATAACGCGCTTGAAAGTTATGTAAGCTCTGAAGCGGTTGTATCGGGGATGAGCCTTATACGTATGGTCCCGCTTAAAGATATAGGCGGTCAAATCCTTTTTGTTTACATTATTATAGGTGTTGTAATGGGTGTGGTAGGAAGTATAATTTCTGTACGAAAACACTTGAATGTATAGTGCTTGTTTATGTATAATAATAGAAAATGCATGGTTTTTAGAGGTATATAAATTACTTAACCTGTAACTGCTTTAATCAACAAACATTTATTATTAAATAAAAACTCTAAAAGAAAAGAGGTTTGCAGCCGAAAATACAAATATAGACCCTTTTCTTAAAATAATACCGACCCGAATTCACATTTCGGAAAGGATGCAAACCTGTACCGGAGGGCTAATGTGATGCGGAAAAAACGGGAGGAACATGCACATATGATAAAACGCATAGGTTATGTAGTCACAGTATTCATATTAGTATCTGTTTTTGTGCTGCAAAGTTTTGCCGGACAACTTTCGGAATATGAAAAACAAAAGAAGGAAAAAGACTCAAACATAAAAAAAGTCGGCAGCCAAATAAAAGATAAAAAGGCTGATTTGAATTGGAACAAGAAAAAACGCGATGAAATTATCAAGGAACTCGAAAACATCGGCCTTAAGAAAGAAGAGATCGAGCAGAGGATACAGCTTCTTGAATCGGCTATACAATCGCTTGAAGAAGCAATATTGATTGAGGAAGCTGAATATGCCAGGCAGGAAGAAATGTTGAAAGAGCGCCTTAGGGTAATGCATAAACGAACAGTTACGATATGGGAGCTTGATGAACTTTTTAAATGCAAGAACCTTAATGATCTTTTTATTAAAGTAAGGTATATGCAGCTGCTTTCCGAAGCAGATCAAAGGCTCCTTGATTCCGTTGAAAAAAAACGCAATGAAATTGAGCAGCTGAAACAGCAAAAAACAACGGAAATCGAGAATTGTATTGAACAGGCCAGATTGTATGCGCAAAAGATCGACGAGCTTGAAGTCTCGCGTTCTTCCCTTGATAGTAGAATATCAGCCGATGATAAGGAAATTAAGAAATACGAAAAAATGATGGATCAGATGCTGAAAGAGTCAAATGATCTTGAGCAGCTGATAAAAAATATGAAGACTATGGGTTCGGATTATATCGGCGGATCAATGGTATGGCCTATGCCGACGAACAAACACATAGCTTCGGGGTACGGAAACAGGATTCACCCGATTTACAAAGTGTGGAAAATGCATACCGGAATTGATATTGGTTCAGCTATGAATGAACAGATTGTAGCCGCTGCTGACGGCGTGGTTATTTACGCGGGTTCGCGCAGTGGGTACGGAAACACGATTATTATTGATCACGGCGGCGGTATTACTACATTGTATGCACATATTGTAAGCAGGGGATTTCTTGTTAAGACAGGCCAATATGTAAAAGCTGGGCAGGCCATTGCGAAAGCAGGGATGACGGGAACGGCAACCGGACCACACCTTCACTTTGAGGTTAGAGTCAATGGTGCCACAAAGGATCCGTTAAAATATGTAAAACCGTAAAGGTGTATTGCTATTTAATAAAAAGAGCCCTTTTGCATAAGAAAAATACCCGGGTATAACCGGGTATTTCTTTTAAATTGGGTTGACCTAATATTGTACGCGTAAAAAGATTACACATTTTGAAGAAAAATAGGAAATATATATTAACAGGAATGCTAAGGAATAATATCTTTTTGAATAGGAAGTGTGTAAATGAAATCAAATCGTTATTGGCTGATGGGGGTTATTTGTTTATTGACCGCAGTTGTTTTTTTTGCTGCAGGTTTTTTTACCTACTCGTTAATTAATTTTATAAATCCCCAATACCAGATTAGTTTTAATCGAGAGGTATCAAGAGAGAATATAATAAATTTTAATCGTGTAAAAACCATTCTAATGCGGACATATTACCAGGATGTTGATGAAAACAGGCTTCTTGAAGGAGCAATTCACGGAATGGCGCAGGCAGTGGATGATCCGTATACTGTTTATTACACTGCGGAACAAATGAAGGATTTTATGGAGAAGCAATCCGGCAATTATGTAGGAATCGGTGTAACTGTCTATATGGATGAGAATGATTTGCTCACCGTTTCGGAAACCTTTGCCGGTTCACCGGCAAAGGAAGCGGGAATGCGTATAGGGGACAAAATAATTAAGGTTGACGGGGAAGACGTAACCTCAATCAAGGATTCCGAGCTTATTGTACAAAAAATCAGGGGGGTCCCTGACACAAATGTTGAAGTCACGGTTTACAGACCTGAGATAAATGATTATATAACGTTCAATATGGTACGTCAGGTTATCAATCTGGTATATATCCACAGCGATATGATCGAAGAAAATATTGGATATATACAGTTGAAGCTGTTTGATGAGGATATCTCATATGATTTTGCCCATCATGTGAACAAACTCATTGCGAACGGCGCGAAAGGCATTGTACTTGATCTCAGAAACAATCCGGGCGGTGATTATGAGCAAGTGGTCCGTATTGCAGATATGATTATTCCGGAAGGCCTTATCGTTTATACTAAGGATAGAAACGGAAAACGCGAGGAAAAAAAATCTGACGCAAATGAATTGAATATGCCAATAACAGTTCTTATTAACGAATACAGCGCCAGCGCTTCCGAAATTCTGTCAGCCGCAATCAAGGAATATGGGAAAGGAACGCTTGTAGGAAAAACAACCTTTGGGAAAGGGCTTGTTCAATCAATAATCAGACTTGAGGGTGGAGCCGGTCTGAAATATACTGTTTCAAAATATTATACTCCTTCAGGAGTATGTATACATGGTATTGGGGTAACACCGGATATTGAAGTGGAAAACGATCAACAGTACCGCTATTACAGTATAGAGGATATACCGGAGGGTGACGACAAACAGCTTTCCTGTGCAATTCAGGAAATTAACAGACTGATCGCCGAAGGGGAAAAGTAGTTTTTGTTTTTCTGTTGCTGTATACCATAAAACTTACAAGGTAATAATAACTTTGAGGTGGTTTTATGGCTCTGAAAAAAAATGAAAAACTGAAACTGGAGATAGCGAAAGAACTTGGTCTTCTGGAAAAAGTACAAAAGGATGGATGGAAAAGCCTTAGCGCGAAAGAAACCGGGCGTATCGGCGGACTGCTGTCAAAGCGAAAAAAATTAGGGTAGAATTCCGATTAAACGCTTGGTGAAAGCGTTTCATGGGGGTTTTAATGTACAGTGATTTTTCTTTAGTATATGATCTGTTGATGGATGATGTGGATTATTCACGGTGGGCAGATTATATTGAAGCTCTATTTGGAAGATATGCGGCGGAACCGGAGCTTATTCTTGATCTTGCCTGCGGTACCGGCAGTTTGACGTTGGAACTGGCAAAACGTGGTTATGACATGATCGGTATCGATTTATCACCCGATATGCTGAGCCGTGCGGTGGAAAAAACGGATTTGAGCGGAGTTTCTCCTCTGTGGGTGTGTCAGGATATGAGATCATTTGAATTGTATGGTTCAGTGGACATTATTCTATGCACAATGGACAGCCTGAATTATATTCTTGACATGAATGATATGAGGGATGTTTTTGGGCTTGCCGGGAATTATTTGAATCCCGGCGGGCTTTTCATTTTTGATTTGAATACGCCTTATAAGTTTGAGCATGTCTTTGCAGACAACCTTTTTTATGAGATAAGGGATGATATAGCATACCTTTGGCAAAACAGGTATAACCCTGAAAACAAAATATGCGATTTCGACTTAACCTTTTTTGTAAGGCA
>JAAYBO010000253.1 GCA_012730095.1 Clostridiaceae bacterium | reverse complement strand
CGCTCAAATTTTATTGTATATGAGCCTCTTGCCTGGGTTAACGAGCGAAGATCGGTAGCGTATTTAAACATTTCAGCATCGGGCACTTCGGCTATCACTTGCTGCATTCCGTTTCCAACCGGATTCATCCCAAGGATACGGCCTCTTCGTTTATTAAGATCCCCGATTACATCGCCCATGTAATTGTCAGGCACCAGCACCTCCACACGGGAAATCGGTTCAAGTAAAACAGGCGATGCCTTAGGTAAGCCTTCCTTATAGGCTAAACTTGCGGCAATTTTAAATGACATTTCGGAAGAATCAACCGGATGGTACTTCCCGTCATATAGGGTTGCCTTAAGATTTACCACCGGGTAGCCGGCCAAAACACCCTTCATTATGCTTTCCCTAAGCCCTTTTTCAACGGCGGGGAAATACTGTTTCGGAACAACGCCTCCAAATATTTTTTCCTCAAAGACAAGGTCTTCCGTCGGGCCGGGTTCAAATTCAATCCACACATCTCCAAACTGCCCATGTCCGCCCGATTGTTTCTTGTGTTTGCCTTCAACCTTGACACTTGACCGTATCGTTTCGCGATATGGTATTTTAGGATTGCTAAGCTCAACATCCACTTTAAATTTTGAGCGAAGCTTGCTCAAGATCAGATCCAGATGCTGATCTCCGATCCCATAAATAAGTGTTTGTTTTGTTTCGGCATTCAATTCCACCTTGAAAGTAGGATCCTCGTCCATCAGCCTTGTCAGGCCGGAACCTATTTTCTCTTCATCGCCTTTTGTTTTCGGAACAACAGCCATCGAAAGCATCGGCTGCGGAAATTCTATCTCCGGCAAAACAACGGGTTTTTCCTTAGAACATAAAGTATCGTTCGTTTCGGTAACCATAAGCTTTGCAACAGCTCCAATATCACCGGCGACGAGTTTATCGGTATTTATCTGCTGTTTTCCCTTTATCAAAAATAACTGCGCAATCCGCTCATTCTTTTCTTTTTTAGAATTATAAACGCTTGAATCTGAATTTAAAACTCCGGACATAACCTTGATGTATGATATTCTCCCGACAAATGGGTCAACTATTGTTTTAAACACC
This sequence comes from Clostridiaceae bacterium, assembly GCA_012730095.1. Lineage (GTDB taxonomy): Bacteria > Bacillota > Clostridia > DSM-8532 > DSM-8532 > DTU069. Next base: position 7,802 of record JAAYBO010000253.1, on the reverse strand, counting down.
AATGCCGACAGCGTTTCATTTTCACTCACATTAAGCTGCACGGTTTCACCATTCAATTGAGCAGTTACCGTTCCTCTTTCACTAAATGCCGGAACAAAATCGACAATCGCATCAAGGAGCATCTTAACACCGGCATGGTTAATCGCGGAACCGCAGAATACAGGAGCTATATCACCTGATTTTACGCCCGCTTTCAACGCGCTTAGAATTTCTTCATCGGAAAAGGATTCCCCTGAGAAGTATTTTTCCATTAATTCTTCATTTGTTTCGGCAACCGCTTCAATTATACCTTCACGATATTGTTGTACTATATCAGCCATACCCTCAGGTATCTCGGCATCGGTGAAATCCTTTCCATTGAAACGTTTTGCCTTCATTGCCGCCACATCGACTATTCCTGCGAAAGACCCTGATTCCATAATAGGAAGTTCGAATGCAATAACACTTTTGCCGAACATTTCCTGCAGTTGATCGAAAACCTTAAAAAAGTCTGCATTCTCTTCATCTATTTTACTTACAAAAAAGAGCTTGGGAATTTGATGCTCGACAACCTCTTGCCATGCTTTTTCAGTGCCGACCTCGACGCCGTCCTTCGCACTTGCAAGAATAATGGCCCCATCCGCCACACGAAGCCCCTGCCGCAATTCACCGACAAAATCAAAATAACCGGGAGTATCGATAATGTTTATCTTGTACCCTTTCCATTCCAATGGCGCCAATGAAGTACCGGTACTTATTTGCCTTTTTACTTCCTCAGGATCGTAATCCATAACTGTGTTTCCATTGACAACACTGCCAAACCTGTCCGTCGCTTTAGCTCCGAAAAGTAGCGCCTCTGCCAGTGTTGTCTTGCCCGCCCCTCCATGTCCGAGCAGACAGACATTGCGTATTTTGTCAACGCTAAAATCTTTCACGCATAATCCCCCTTTTTTCGTACCTGCACTAAGCAGATAAATTGTTAAGCGTTATCCTGTGCAATAACAGGAGCAATTATTGATAACCCAAATGATCCCAGGTAACCATTTATCAACAGCATTTAACAATAGCAGCCAAAGAGTATTATATACCGAATTTTGATATTCCGGCAACCCTTTCGCTAAAAGTTAATTTATTATCTGCCATTATTTTAAAAACAGCGGAAAAAATTGCCGAGGCGGGGAACATTTTTGAGCCCTGTTATAAAGTATTCTACCTATTAATAAAATTATAACAAAGAAGAAATTGCTTAGCAATTTCTTCCGTTGTTTAGAGGGGATTGATTAAATGAAGGCAATCATAATGGCAGGCGGAAAAGGCACGCGTCTTCGTCCGATGACATGCGGCATGCCTAAACCGATGGTGCCGGTTATGAATATTCCTTTAATTGAACATATCATCATTCTTTTGAAAAAGCATGGCATAGTTGATATTGGGGTTACATTAATGTTTCTTCCGCAAAAGATAACGAGCTATTTTGGCGATGGGACAAGATGGGGCGTCCGTTTGCATTACTTTACCGAAGAAAAGCCTATGGGAACCGCGGGCAGTATTTTAAGCGCGTCTTCGTTTATAAACGATACATTTATTATTATCAGCGGCGACTGCATAACGGATCTGGACCTTACAAAAGCAATGGAATTCCACCGGTTAAAGCAAGCTGTGGCAACTCTTGTTCTGACCAGGGAAGAAAATCCTTTAAATTTTGGTATCGTTACTACCGATAACAGCAGCTATATTACCGGATTCCTTGAAAAACCAGCCAGAGGCGAAGTTTTCAGCGATACAATCAATACCGGAATTTATGTGCTTGAACCGGAAATATTTAATCATATTGTACATGACAAACCCAGCGATTTCAGCCGTGATCTTTTCCCTGCACTTTTGGATAAAGGCTATCCTCTGGTTGGGTATACCTCATATGATTACTGGTCGGATGTGGGTACCGTGGAATCCTACTTAAGCACACACTGTGATATTTTCAACCGGAAGGCGGAATCAGTCTTTGGGGAAAACAAGTACAACAACAATATTGTTGTTGGCCGGTCAACAGTAATTGAACCAACAGCGAAAATTAACGGGCCCTGCCTTATAGGGAGCAACTGCTATATTGGACATGACGCTGTGATAGACAGTTACTCGGTGATTGGTAACAATTGCTTTATCGAAGATCAAACTTCAATAAAAAGAAGTGTTTTAATGAACAACTGCTCAATTGGCCGCGGGTGTGAGCTCAGGGGCAGCGTCTTAGGCAATAAAGTCCGCTTCATGCACTATGTTTCGTGTTATGAAAACGCTTTGGTCGGGGACGAATGCGTTGTTCACGAACGATCCATTATTAAACCGAATATTAGAATATGGCCAGGGAAAGTTGTCGATTCACTGTCTGTTGTTGACAGGAACATTGTTTGGGTTTCCCGATATAAGCCTGAATTATTTAGTCAGGACGGCCTTACCGGAACCGTCAATGTAGACATAACGCCGGAGTTTGCTTCAAGGCTTGGCTCGGCATATGGGTCCGTTCTGGGCCAGGGAAAGAGTATTGTTGTTTCATCCGATGATTCGAACGCATCAAGCCTTTTCAAATACGCTTTTATTTCCGGATTAATGTCGGTTGGAATAAAGGTTAATAACATAAGTGAAGTTCCTGTTCCGCTGTCAAGACACGCGGTCCGTATGCTTCAGGCCGCCGGAGGCGTGCATGTGAAAAGAAACAGCGAATCTGACGATAGGCTTGAAATAGACTTTTTTGATGAAAATGGGGCAAATGCCGGCATCTCCGTTGCAAAAAACATTGAGAGCGTTTTTTATAAGGAGGATTTCCTGCGATGCCGGGCCCGGGCAATCCTTGACATAAATAATATCAGCGATTTCACCGGCTATTATCTTGGTTATTTGCTTGAAAGGATTGATACCGGATGCATACGAAAGAAAAAATGTCCGTCAGTTTTAGTTGTATCTAACGGTGAATCAATGCTTACGTTTATTCATAATATTTTTGAAGGGTTAGGGATCACAATTGGCGGTGAAATGCTTGTTAATCAAATGGATCCTGAAAATATCCAAAACGCTGAACATATTTTACACGCTGATTTGATCGCGTTTATTGACTGCAGCGGTGAAAAGCTTATACTGGCCGGTCCGGGCGGAAAAGTAATAGACGAAAATCTATTTTTTCTGCTAACGTCATACATATTGCTCCGCAGTATTCCCGGATGCACCATTATTTCACCGATGAACATGACTTCCGCGCTTGAACACCTGGCAATTAAGTACGGCGGGGCGGTCAAATGGGTAAAACCCTCAAAACACGCAATTTTGAAAGAACTTATGAAAACAGACATATACTCCGGTAACATTAACCAGTATATGCTGCAGTTTGATGCGACAGCCTCGCTGGCAAAAATCATTGAATTCATGTGCAGGCACAAAACAACGTTGGATAATATATTAAAGTTTCTGCCATCATACCATCTCAGGCATAATTCGTTTTTATGCCCGTTTGACAATATAGGGAAAGTTATGCGTACCGTTCTCTCGCAAGCAAATACCGCTAAACGGCTTTATGGTGGAATAAGAATAAGTTTTAAAAACTCATGGGTTCTTATTATTCCCGATGCAAGAAAACCACTTCTTCATATTTATGCGGAAGGAAATACCGACTGCGAGTCGGAACTGCTTATGGAAAAATACATATATAAAATAAAAGGGCTTATTCGTTACTGTTCAGGCGAACAAAAATCTCAGGAGAACTATTGAAGCCCTTGTTTCCATTTTTGACAATAGTTCAAGAACACTTGGAAACATATGCAATGTTAACTTAAGGTTACTGTAGGGTAAATACGCTGTCTTCATTGACATGCGGCAATGCTAATGATATTTTAGAAAATGGAAAAAGCAAGAGCTTCCTTTGAAAAAAGATAAATCATAAATATCGGCTTATAGTTTTTTATTCCGCATTATCTGCTAATTTTATATAAATATTGGCAATGTCAGCCTTGCGTGTTTTATGTTTTTTCTTTACAATATGTTTAACCGTATGATTTGTCTGTTCGAATCGTTAGAACTAAACATCCTGCGGCAAACAGCATATTTTTGAAAGGGATGATATTAATGGCGCTGCCATTCAGAGATGTTATCGAAAATATATCGCCTTATGTTCCCGGAAAGCCTATAAGCGATGTTCAAAGGGAGTTGGGGCTTTCAAATGTTATTAAACTGGCCTCGAATGAAAATCCTTTCGGATGTTCTCCAAAAGTAAAACAGGCGATAGCCGAAGGCTTATCGGAAATAAACCTGTACCCCGACGGGAATGCGACGTTACTGCGTGAAAGTCTCGCAAGGCATTATGGCCTTGACCCCGAACAGTTTGTTTTCGGGGCGGGTTCAAATGAAATAATATCGTTTATCGCACAGCTTTTCTTAAATCCCGGTGATGAATCAATTTATCCAATGCCTTCGTTTGTATGGTACAATACGGCAGTACGAGCTGTGGGCGCTGTACCGGTTAAAATTCCTTTAAGGGATTATACAACTGATCTTGACGCGATAAAAAGTTCAATAACCGAAAAAACGAAAATAATATGGATTTGTAACCCTAACAACCCCACCGGGACAATTATTACAGATAAGCAGCAGGAAGAATTCCTTGATTCGGTGCCGCGAAACGTGGTTGTTGTTCTGGACGAAGCATATTACGAATATGCCAAAGGAGAAGGTTTCCCGGAATCTGTTCCGCTTCTAAAGAAATATCCGAATATAATAGTGCTGCGTACTTTTTCAAAAGCATACGGCCTTGCGGCTTTAAGGGTAGGATATGGGATTACTTCACCCGAAATTGTATCATATCTGAACAGAATCCGCCCGCCCTTTAACGTTAATACACTTGCCCAGAAAGCCGCTGTTGCGGCTTTGGAAGATCAAAGCTTTGTCAGTTACGCCGTATCCGAAACCAAAAAAGGGCGGCTAACTCTATATGAAGCGTTTGAAAAGCTTGGACTTAAATATATAAAATCTTACACAAACTTTATTTGGGTTGAAACGTCGTACCAGTCCGGTGAAATTTTTCAAAAGCTTCTTAAAAAAGGCGTAATTATAAGGCCATTCATGGATAACTGGATTAGAATCACCGTGGGAACCGAAGAGGAAAACAGGGCATTAATCAAGTCACTGGAAGAAATACTGTAAATCAGAACTGGGGCTCATTTTTGAGCCTCATTATATTTTTAAAGACAGCTTCTGCAAAGATAAGATCTTCAGGTGTCGTTATTTTAATATTATTATAGCTGCCCATTATCATACGGACGGGATAGCCTAAACGTTCAACAAGCACAGAGTCGTCTGTTCCGCTAAACCCCTCCATGGCAGCATTTTTATGTGCCTTTTCGATGATTTCCCTTTTAAAAGTCTGTGGCGTCTGTATGCTCCACAGCCTGGAACGGTCAAGCGTTTTTTCAATTATTCCGTTACCGTCGGCTTTTTTTATCGTATCCTTAACCGGAACACCGGTACAGGCGGCCCCTGTCTCAGCGGCAGCGGAAACTGTGTTTATTATAATATCAGGAGTTATCAACGGCCTTGCGCCGTCATGGACACAAACTACAGCCGACTCTTTTGAAACCGCCTGCAGCCCGTTATATACGGAAGCCTGCCTGTCGCTTCCTCCATGTACGACGGCAGATATCTTAGAGTATTTATAACAGCTTAGGATACAATCGTTAAAAACAGAATGGTCTTCTTTACTGATAACAACTATTATTTCAGAAATAAGATTTGTTTTTTCAAAAGCTTCTATTGTATGTGCCAGTACAGGTTTGCCGGCAACCGTCATATATTGTTTATTGACACCTGTGTTCATTCGGGTAGATTTTCCCGCTGCGGCAATTATTGCTGAAACCTTGTAAAATATACTCATAAATATTTCCTTATCAATATAAACACTGCACACGAAACACTACTTAACGGCAGACAGGCCGGCCGATTTGAATCTTGCAAATATCATACGCCCCGCTGATGTTTGCAGAACACTTGTAACAATAACATCAATTTCGGAGCCTTTAAATTTCAAAGCGCCTTCAACAACTACCATTGTTCCGTCTTCCAGATATCCTATACCCTGCCCGTTCTCTTTTCCCTCACGGATAATTTTCACGGTCATTTCTTCGCCTGAAACGGCAAGGGGTTTAAGAGCATTTGAAAGATCATTTATGTTAAGGATGGAGATTCCGTTAATAGAAGCGACTTTGTTCAGGTTATAGTCGTTTGTTATTATGCATGCTTTCTCTTCTTTTGCGTATTGCATAAGCCTTTCATCAACTTCAACGGCCGGATCATATTTCGTTTTTGCTATTTTTACTGGTATTTTCGAGTTTTGCTTCAGGCTTTCCAAAACATCCAGCCCCCTGCGTCCCTTTGCGCGGGTTATATCGTCATGGGAGTCTGCCAGATGCCTTAATTCTTCCAATACAAAATCCGGGACAACAAGCTCACCCTCTAAAAAACCAACTCTGCAAATATCAAGGACACGGCCGTCAATAATAACACTTGTATCAAGAACCTTACAGTTATATGATCTGCGTTTTCTGTCCTCGATAATATTCTCATTCTTTTTTGACATAGCAAGAAACACACCGCAGCTTCCAAACAATATATTCGCAACAATTGTAAGTGGAATACCAATTACCTGAATTCTCATAAGTGCGACGGAAAGAAGATTTGCAACAATAAGCCCGGCAATAAGGCCGGCAACACAAACCATGAGTTCATAAAGCGTTAATGACTGTAGAAACTTTTCAATTTTATCCACAGACACTGCCGCGTAACTGACAATTTTGCCTCCGAAAAAAAGCATTAACATTCCGAATGCTACGGATGCTGCCACCATAATACCTATGCTCGTAAAGGACATTAGGTTCATTCCGGCACTCATTAGAACAAAACGAGTAACAGAAAACCCGGTCATTGCGCCGACTATGGCAATAGCATACTTCATAGCTTTATCCAACACTAAAACCGTCTCCCCGACATCATATTCAAAAGGAACCGTCCCTTTCTTCAATGTATGTATAACGGCACATTTGCAATGGGTTTCAAATACTAAAGCCCTATTTTGCAATTAATCAATTCTTCAACTTCATCCGGATCCATACCTTCGGCAAGAACCAGCTCACTTATCAGAATCTGCTTGGCACTGTTAAGCATTTTTCGTTCCCCCATCGATAGACCCTTTTGTTTCTCCCGTATAATTAAATGTTTTACAACATCGGCTACATCGAAAACATTACCGCTTTTAATTTTTATCATGTTTTCACGATAACGTTTATTCCAGTTCGAAGGCTGCTCTTCAATGCTGCCTTCGAGGGAACGAAAAACCTTGTCCGCAATAGATTTGTCAATAACTTCACGAATCCCCACATCATTTACACAATTAGTGGGAATCATAACCTTCATTTCGCCAACAGGCATTTTCATTATATAATATCTTTTTTTTTCGCCGAGAATCTCCTTTTCTTCGATGGATTCAATTATCCCGGCGCCGTGCATCGGATATACTATTTTATCTCCAATGTCAAACATGGCTACGCTCCTTTTGCACATTCATACCTCGGTTTTAACCCTTTGCACCCTCCGATAAAGAAAACCGGTGAAATATGCATGCAATCAGGAGAATTATACTTTACCCAAAATGCTAAAAGCTGCTGGTATCGTAAAAATGCCGCAGCCTCAGGCTTAATTCTAAAAATCGTGGAAACGTGCAATAATCACTGTCGTCTTTCAGTATAGTATACTACAAGATGAATTAATTGTCAAAATCAGATAATTTGAGG
>JAAYBO010000252.1 GCA_012730095.1 Clostridiaceae bacterium | reverse complement strand
TGATGCTTGGAAGTGATAACAATATACTTCATTCCTGGGCTCTGCTTCCTGAAGTATTCGAAAAACTTGAGAAACGAAATAAGTATATCATTAGAACGGATAATCCTAAACAGTTATTGGCTCTTTTGCAGTCATTGAATGCTACCCTTCTTCGTGTCTATAATAATTATAACAGCGATTCCCGGCAGATAGTAAAAATAAAAGAAAAAATATCGGAGAAGCTTCAAAACCAAGAAGATTTACTTCAGACCTATTACCTGATTAAAGAAATATTTTTGGTCATAACGTCAAATAATTATGATACAATTCGAAAAAGCGATAACAGCTTAATTAACAAGATACAGCAATATATCGGAGAGAAATATACAGACCCGCAGCTTTCCCTTACATTAATAGCTAATGTATTCGGAATTACCGAAGTATACCTCTCATCATTATTTAAACAGAAAACGGGCGAGAATTTTTCCAAATATGTCGAAAGGCTTCGCATGGAAAAAGCACGGGAATATATAGAAGAAGGCAAATATCTTATAAAAGAGATTGCTGAAAAGGTTGGATATAATTCACCCCAGGTTTTTCGCAGAGCATATAAGCGTTGTTTCGGAAGTACGCCGACCGATGCCTATTAAATAAAAACAAATTTTCGATTAATACATGGAATATGCTTTTTACATCACAGACAAAACGTTTGACATTAATGGGGGAACAATTCAAATATTTATTTATACCACGGCAGAGAACGATTTTTATTTTTGTCTTAAAAAGGATTCCGAACTAATAAATATAAGGGTTTTTTTCATGAATAAAGAACGATTCATAAGCCGGAGATGAAGTATTGCTTCTTTACCATAAACACGCATGGTGTTAGCATTATACTAGAAAATTTTAATGACCGTTTGTTTTTTCTTCATCTATATCTATCCATGATGCGGTGTATCTTATAGGATGGTCTACTGGGAGGTAAGGAAGTGGTAAAACATTATAAGGAACCACAGCATTCAGTTAAGAACATTTTATTCCGTGGATTTTTTAATAAATACTTTAATAGAAAAGGAATCTGGCAATTATATTTATTGTCAGTAATACCCGTGGCCTTTGTTATTGTTTTTTGCTATCTCCCAATGGGCGGTTTATTAATTGCGTTTAAAGATTACAGCGTCAGGAAAGGGATTTTAGGAAGCAATTGGGCAGGTTTCAAGTATTTCGAGCAATTGTTCAATACCCCGATCTTTCTCGATATTCTTAAAAATACAGTTGTAATAAGTCTATATTCTCTTATAGCGGGTTTTCCATTTCCTATTATCCTTGCGCTTGCTTTTAATGAAATAAAGAATCAACGTCTGAAGAAAACCTTGCAAACTATATCCTTCGCTCCATATTTTATTTCCACTGTTGTCGTGGTAAGTATCCTGTTTCAGATTTTTTCCTACCGCTATGGTGTTGTAAATTCGCTGTTAAAACTGTTAGGGAAGAATGCTGTTGACTTTATAGGATCTTCAGATTTTTTCCTTCCTGCATACGTCTGGTCGGGAATATGGCAAGGCGCAGGATATAGTTCTATCCTTTATATAGCAGCACTTTCAGGAATTGATATAACATTGTATGAGGCAGCAGCAATAGATGGCGCAAACAGATTCCAAAAAATGCTTCATATTGATTTGCCCGGTATTGCGCCAACAATTATTATTACTTTAATTCTTAGCACAGGAGGCATTCTAAGCGTAGGTTTTGAGAAAGTATACCTTATGCAGAACCCTGTGAATTATGGTGCTTCCGAAATAATTTCAACATTCGTTTACAAAACAGGTATAACGCAGGCCCAGTTTAGTTTTGCTACTGCCGTGGGACTGTTTAATTCGGTGATTAATTGCGCAATACTGCTACTTGTAAACAGTTTTGCAAAACGAATCAGTGAAACGAGTTTGTTTTAGGGAGAAATTTTAAATGAAAAATATGAAGCATTTAAAAAATAACAGAATAAAGATAAGCTTAAGTGATA
>JAAYBO010000251.1 GCA_012730095.1 Clostridiaceae bacterium | reverse complement strand
GCCATTGTCAGCATTGTAGATATCGAAAGCGGTGATATGAATATGTCTTTATTCGAATCCTCGTCATTAATTTTCTTAAATATTTCCCATGAGAATTTCCGGTTTGCTAAAATCAGATCCGTGTTCTTCTCGCCGTCAACAGTAATTTCTCCAGCATCATTCGGCAGCTTTTCACCCTCATTCGGCGTCTTTTCGTTCACATCCGGAATCTTATCATCTTCACTGCCGCCGCCCGGAATATTTCCGCTTTCTTCAATAACTTCGGAGCCGGCACCAATCGGGTTTTCTCCTGTATTACTACTTCCGGATATACCGGCACAGCTTGCCAGAGTAAACGATAATATCAGAACTAACGCTAACATACTTTTTATTTTCATACTAAACCTACCTCCGCTAAAAATTCATTTTCTTTACGTACAACTTTCTTAAAGTACTGTTGTACAAAAACTGAAAAAGCAAAAAGCTTGCTTTTGTTGTACAACTCCATAAACATCAGCTTTTATTGGTTTAGACGCCGTTAACCCTGAAAAGTTCCTTTTCAGCGGAGGTGTTCAATTGCTTTGTTTAATTTTTACTTATTGATTTCAGCCATTTTCCTGTATTTTTCATACCTTTCCTTTGCATGTTTTTCCGCGGCATCATACATTTTTTCGGCTATGTCCGGGAAAACATTCGCAAGCTGGGTGTATCTTACTTCTCCTTTTAAAAAGCCTCTGAATTCTTTAGACGGTTCCTTTGAATCAAGTGTAAACGGATTTTTACCCTGTTCCTTAAGCGCCGGATTATAGCGGTAAAGATGCCAATAGCCCGATTCAACGGCCTTTTTCTCTTCCATTATGCTTGTTCCCATTCCCGTCCTTATGCCGTGGTTAATACATGGAGAATAGGCTATTATAAGTGAAGGGCCTTTATAATTTTCGGCTTCGGAAATAGCCTTTATTGTCTGGTTCATGTTCGCTCCCATTGCAATTTGAGCTACATACACATAGCCATAACTCATTGCCATCATTCCAAGATCTTTTTTTCCTGTTTTTTTCCCTGCCGCGGCAAACTTCGCAACTGCCGCGGTCGGCGTAGATTTTGACGACTGACCGCCAGTGTTTGAATATACTTCCGTATCAAGAACGAGCATGTTTATATCGTCACCCATCGCAAGTACATGATCGACTCCGCCGTAACCTATATCATACGCCCAGCCGTCTCCTCCGATAATCCATACCGACTGTTTAACAAGATAGTCCTTCAATGAAAGTATCTGCTTATAAACTGGGTTATCAGGTTTTTTTTGCAAAACCATGATAACGTCTTCCGAGGTTTTTCTTGATTTTTCTCCGTCATCGAAGCTGTCAAGCCACTGCTGGAAGACCGTCTTTGCTTCGCTGTCAATATCAGCATTCACAGCCTCACGGATCAAAGCGGCAATTTTTTCACGTATCTGCTTCGCTCCAAGATAAATCCCATACCCGTATTCGGCATTATCTTCAAAAAGGGAGTTCCCCCACGCCGGCCCCCTGCCTTTTGAATCCGTTGTGTAAGGAATCGACGGTGCGCTTGCCCCATATATCGATGAACAGCCCGTGGCATTCGCTATTACCATCCTGTCTCCAAAAAGCTGTGTCACAAGTTTAATATAAGGTGTTTCCCCGCACCCTGGGCACGCTCCGTGGAATTCAAACAAAGGCCTTTTAAACTGGCTCCCTTTTAGAGTATACGGGTTTAGTCCCGTTTCTTTTTCCGATACGGACAGGCTGAATTCCCAGTTTTCCGATTCCTTTTCTATTTCCTCTTCAGCATCGTTCATAATAAGAGCTTTTCCGGGAGCAGGACATATATCGGCACAGTTTCCGCACCCGGTACAGTCAAGAGGGCTTATCTGAATACGGTATTTATACTGTTCAAGCCCTTTTCCCCTCGCGTTCGCGGCTTTAAACGTGTCAGGTGCTTTCATCTGTTCCTGTTCATTTATCAAAATCGGGCGTATAACCGCATGAGGGCAAACATACGCACACTGGTTGCACTGGATGCATTTATCTATTTGCCATTCGGGCACAAAAACAGCGATACCCCGTTTTTCATATTTGGTAGTACCTACGGGAAAACGGCCGTCTTCCATACCAATAAATGCGCTGACCGGAAGCTCATCGCCTTCATGACGTGCCATAGGTCTTTGTATCCTCTTTACAAAATCGGGCTCGTCTTTTTCCGGAAGTTCTTCGTCCTTTGCATCCTTCCACGATTCAGGAACAGTTACCTTTACCAGAGCATCCAGCGTATTGTCTATCACTGTCTTATTCATATCAACAATCTTCTGACCCTTTCTCCCATAAACTTCTTCAACCGACTCTTTTAGATATCTGATTGCATCATCTACCGGTATTATCCCTGCAAGCTTAAAAAACACCGTTTGCATTACCATGTTAATTCTATTTCCCAGTCCCACCTTTACCGCAATATCTGTTGCGTTAATGATATGGAAATTAATTTCGTTACGGGCTATAAACCGCCGCATTGATGCAGGAAGCTTATGTTCGAGCTCATCCTCGCTCCATTGGCAGTTAAGGACAAAAATCCCGTTCTTTTTAAGCCCTTTTAGAAGATCAAAATGGTTCACGAATGATTGGTTATGGCATGCTATATAATCGGCATTAAAAACAAGATACGGAGAACGGATTGGCTTTGGACCGAATCTAAGGTGCGAAATGGTGGAACCGCCGGATTTCTTGCTGTCGTATGAAAAATATGCCTGTACATATAAATCAGTATGGTCACCGATTATTTTAACCGCTGTTTTATTTGCCCCTACGGTGCCGTCCGAACCAAGGCCCCAAAACTTACAGCTTATTGTTCCTTCAGGTGTCGTATTAATGATTTCCTCCTCATCAAGTGACAATCCTGTTACGTCATCGACAATCCCTATTGTAAACCTGTTTTTAGGCTTATCCTTTTTGAGGTTATTAAATACAGCAAGAATCTGGGAAGGAGTCGTATCCTTCGAGCCAAGGCCGAACCTTCCCCCCACCGCTTCCACGTTAAGCCCTCTTTCATTTAACGCGTTAATTACATCCAGGTACAGCGGTTCACCAACCGCCCCGGGTTCTTTTGTCCTGTCGAGCACCGCTATTCTTTTTACTGTTTCAGGCAAAGAGTTAACAAAGTACTCATTCGAAAACGGCCTGTACAGGTGAACGCGAATTGCTCCCGCCTTCCAGCCTTTTTCCGTAAGGTAGTCTACAACCTCATCAACGCAATCGCAGACCGAGCCCATCGAAACAACGACATATTCCGCATCTTCAGCGCCATAATAGTTAAACGGCCTGTAATTACGGCCTGTGAGTTTGTTTATTTCATTCATATAATTGTCGACTATACCCGGTACCGCGTCATAAAACTTGTTTGACACCTCTCTGTTCTGGAAATAAATATCAGGGTTTTGTGCTGTGCCCCTAATCGTCGGGCGTTCGGGATTTAGCGAACGCTCCCTGAACTCATTAATTGCGTTATAATCGACAAGTGTCCGTATCTGCTCATAATCAGGCAATTCTATCTTTTGCTGTTCGTGGGAGGTCCTGAATCCGTCAAAAAAATGAAGAAACGGAATTCGGGATTTTATAGCGCATAAATGGGCGATCGTACCCAGATCCATAACTTCCTGGACATTTGAAGCTGATAGGAGCGCAAAACCTGTCTGGCGGCAGGCCATAACATCCTGATGGTCTCCGAATATCGAAAGGGCGTGTGAAGCGATTGCCCTTGCCGATACATGAAAAACGCCGGGCAAAAGTTCCCCGGATATTTTGTACATGTTCGGTATCATAAGCAAAAGCCCCTGGGAAGCGGTGTACGTTGTTGTAAGAGCTCCTGCCGCAAGAGAACCGTGCACAACTCCGGATGCCCCGGCTTCTGATTGCATCTCGATTACTTTGACCGGCTGACCGAACATATTTTTCCTTCCATGAGCCGACCATTCAT
>JAAYBO010000250.1 GCA_012730095.1 Clostridiaceae bacterium | reverse complement strand
TGTTTCCGATAAAACTGTCAAACAAATTACTGCCCGCTTCTATAGCGGTTTCAAAGTTAGTATTATCATTATCTGAAATGGCGTTGTTATCTTCATCCGCCATTGAAACAACCGAACCGGCAAGTATTAAAATAAAAAGTAACGCGATAAATAAAATCTTTTTCGCCATATATACCCTCCGGGTGAACCAAACACAAAACAGTTACAAAATTATTCCTACTTCTATTATACAATGACTTTTGTTACAAATCCATTACTACGCCTTTAAAATGCAGTTACCGAAGTGAATTCCGCTCTTGTTTCCGTTATTATACAATAGTTCAAAAGTGATGTCCGAACAGTATATCTTTGCAAAGCACAGTTTTTAGCTAATTTTTCATATGCTGTTTTTATCATTTACCGGCAAAAAAACAATTATTTCCGTACCCTGCTGTGGTTTGCTCTTAGCCTGTATCGTACCGCCATGTGATTCGGCAATTTCTTTAGCTATCGATAAACCGAGTCCAGTACCGCCAAGCTGCCTTGATCTGGCTTTGTCAACCCGGTAAAACCTTTCAAAGATTCTTTCTAAATCCTTCTCCGGTATTCCAATCCCTGTATCGGTTACTTTTATAGATACTCCATCTTTTTGCCGCCCGACATATACTGTTATTATACCATGTTCCGGAGTATATTTTATCGCATTTCCTATAACATTCAAAAATAATTGCTCTAACCGATCCCTGTCCCCATATATTTCAGGAAGATTCTCCTCGCAGTAAACATCTAACCTTTGTTCTTTTTCACGCACTATCAGGTTCAGTTGTTCAGTAACCGAATGTATCAGTTCTATCGGCGGTATACGCTGGAAATTCAGTTTTATTCCACTGTCATGCTTCGACAAAAGAAGCAAATCCTTAACAATGCGGTCCATGCGGTCTGATTCGGAATAAATAACACGCACAAAATTCCTTGCCGTATCGATATCTTCGATTGCTCCGTCCAACAGGGTTTCGGAATAGCTTTTTATTGAAGTAAGCGGCGTCTTCAATTCATGCGAAACATTAGCGACAAATTCCTTTCTCATATTATTAAGCTTGTATTCTTTAGTATTATCCTGAAGCACCATAATAATACCATCAACATTGTTCTCTTTGTCTGTAAATGATGCAAATTGTATTTTTAAAAACCTGTCCCTTATTTGAACATTACACAAAATATCGGACAGGTTTTCGCTGCCTAACAGTTCATCAAGCTTATAGGGAACATTAAGCGTTTTCGTAATATCCGTAAAAGTTTGATCAGGTTTTCGTGATTCAAGAAAAGCTGCGGCGGCGGTATTTATATGAATAATATGCCCACCGCGGTTGAAGGCTATGATTCCGTCGGTCATATAATTTAAAATCAATTCAAATTTGTTTTTTTCATTTGATATTTCACTGAGCATGCTTTTTAATTGGCTTGCCATATAATTAAACGTCCCGGTTAGTTTTCCGATTTCGTCATCGGATTTTACTTCCAAAACCTGATCGAAATCACCGGAGGTTATACTTTCCGCCTTTCTTGTAATATCGGTTATAGGCTTTGTAATGGTCTGGGAAAGCAAAAAGCCTATTATTACAGTTACCGCTACGGCTAATAGCATTCCAATAAGAATTACATTATTGAATTCTTTAATAATTGCTATTGCCTGTGACCGGTTATACTTGAAAAACAGGATATAATCGCCGTCTAACAGAGGCTGTCTTTTAACATAATCATAAAAATCGCCGCTTTGCGACTTGGTAACCGTCTTCTTTTCACCAACGGAATTACCATTAATAACGGACATAAGGTTCTCTGACTTTAATATTTCATTCCTGAATTCAATTTTATCTTCTTCATACAATACATCGGAAGAATATATAATTTTCAAATCGCTTGCGTTAATTATTGTATAGCTTTTTACTTCACTTACAAGCTGGCTTAGTATCACCGGATCGTCTTCAAGCCTGGAAATAAGCTCTTCCGCAGACATATTATTATTTATATTCAAAGTAGCATAATTACGCGAAATCGTGCCCTTGAAATCATTATAAAAAATATCTTCCACTTTATAAGTCAGGAAAACCCATATTACGGACATCAATATGAAGGTAATCGTTGCAATAATTATTATAAGCCGCCATTGCAAACTTCTTAAAAACATTCTATCCCTCGTTGTTCCAAAATTCCGCCATTTTATTCGGACGGATTAACAATAGGGTTTTTGTTTAGACAACGGAAGAAATTGCATCTTCCGTCCCGTCATAAAGCCGGATTGAAATAATAACCGACGCCTCGCTTGGTCAATATATATTCAGGTTTACTCGGCAATCTCTCCAGTTTTTCCCTCAGTCTTCTTACAGTAACATCCACTGTGCGCACATCACCGTAATACTCATATCCCCAGACCTTTTCAAGCAGGCTTTCCCTTGAAAAAATCTGCCCTCTTTGAGCGGCAAGAAACTTCACAAGTTCAAATTCCCTAAGCGTCAATTCAATAATTTCATCACCGCGTTTTATCTCGTAGCGGTTAATATCAATTGTCAAATCGCCGCATTTCAATATCTCTCCCTGCGTTTTTTGTATATCTTCCGACATCCTGCGCAGGTTAGCTTTAACTCTTGCCATTAATTCACGCGGGCTGAATGGTTTTGTAATATAATCATCCGCACCTAACTCTAGCCCCAGAACCTTGTCCACTTCTTCTTCCCTGGCCGTCAGCATTAGTATCGGTGTATTCATTGTCTGTCTTATTTTTTTACATACAGTGAAGCCGTCATATTCCGGCAGCATGATATCTAAGAGGATCAGGTCGGGATTCTCCCGTTCAACCATTTCCAGAGCTTGTTTTCCGTCGTATGCTTCAATTGTTTCAAATCCTTCTTTATTCAAATTAAATTTAAGGATATCAACAATATTTTTTTCATCATCAACTATAAGTATTTTTCTTTTCATCACACTCACCCTCTTTTAATTATTTTTTGTTTTAACCCCGGATATAATTGGTATTAACATTACTAACAGCACATTTATTCTTTATTATTTACCTTGTTAAGCTTACCAGCCAAATAAAATGCAAAAAATTACGCTTATTAAACTTTATTAAATGCAGAAACATTTAAATCGCAAAGCGGCATCAGTGATCTCCGGTTAATCATATTATAACAGAATTTAAAATTTTTTATAGTGTTTATCGCATTTTTCAGCATTAGGGGGGATTGAATGAAAAGGCATATTGTTTATCTTGCGATAAAGGGTATAAAAATCATAATGAACACTTTATTGCGAGCGAACCATTATGATCTCCTGTGTCCGGCAGTACAAAACTGCAGTATCATGCTTGATAAATACATCTACAAGTATCAAAAACTTACTTTTAATCCTGCGCTTCGTACGTTTTCTATTCATAACGAAGTGCTTCTATGGGATCCAAGTCAGCCGCCTTTTTAGCGGGATATACTCCAAAGATTAAACCAAGTATTACCGATATCGTAAATGAAATAATAATAGTCGGTATGTCCACAGCTGGCGGTATTTTTATTAACCCCGACAGAACGTTACCGGCAATCACTCCTATTATTATCCCGATTATTCCCGCGAACCCTGTCATAATAACGGATTCCATAAGAAACTGCAATATAATGTCTTTCTTCTTCGCTCCAAGGGCTTTACGTATACCTATCTCCCTTATTCTCTCAGTGACCGATACAAGGAGTATGTTTATTATGCCTATCCCGCCAACAATCAAAGTAATAACAGCTATTACAAGCAAAGCTGAAGTAACTACCCCAATTATGCTCGAGAACATTTTCTGAACATCCTCCATTGTTTGGAGCATGTATATATCTTCTTTCCTGTGTACTCTTTCCAAAAGCCTTAAAACCTTGTTTGCCACAATGCTTACATCAGCATCAGGATAAACTGAAAACATTATTGTGTCAAGTCTTTTATAGTTTGTTATCGACTGAACTGTCCGGATAGGCATATAAACCACAGCCGGTGCGTATTCGTTGTCCATCATTCCGCTGAATAAATCGTCACCTGTTTTTATTACGCCAATTACCTTTACTTTTAAATTATACCTGTTTAAAGTTAAATTCAGTTCTTCGCCGACAATATCTGTTTTATTAAAATAGCGTTTCGCAAAAGCTTCATCTACAACTACTACCGGCGCCCTCGCGGTATCGTCAAAGCTGTTGATAAACCTTCCTGCAGCCATATCAATTACAGAAAAGTTTTTATACTGTGCAGTCACTTCACAAATCAAAGCCTGTCTTGTTTTGTTCCCTATCCTGAATTGACCGGACCATTGTCCTATTGTTGTAATATTCTTAATTTCAGGGACATTATTCACAAGAAGGTCTATATCATCAAGCGTAAGCCATTCATTCTGCGTAATATTGGTTCCCTTATAATAAATCTGTACGGTATTGGCTCCTATTTTTTCAAATTCGCCGATGATATAGCTTTCGGTCGCGTTGCCGATAGCCATAATTGCGATAACCGAAAACACTCCCATAACTATGCCCAGCATGGTAAGCAGTGATCTCATTTTATTTGCTCTGAGGCTTTCCAATGCCTGTTTAAATATCTCAAATAAAACCATTTTCTACTCCAAAATCTTTACTCTGTCTCCATCCTCAAGGCTTGGCTGCGGGTCAATTACAACCTTGTCTCCTTCTTTCAGGCCGTCTATTATTTCAACTAACATATCAGAATATATGCCCAATGTAACATACTGTTTACGTACCGTCATTGTTTCCTCGTCAACCACCATAGCATACTGGCTGCGGTTTTTGTCTTCCAAAAAGACATTGAACTCCGAAACAATAATATTTTCCTTTTTCTGGGTAATTATTTCACAGTCAACATTCAGCCCCGGTTTTAGCAAATCCTTTCCGTCAAGAGGCTCAATGCTGACCTCTACAACCGTCTCCTGGCCGCTGGAACCCGCAACAACCGTTGCAACCGGGGCAACCGAAATTATTTTACCTGAAAACTCTGTGTTATCGCCGAAAGCCTCCCCGGTTATAACAACATCCTGGCCGATAGCCAAATCCTTGGTATTGTATTCATTTACCGCCGCTGTTATATTTACATTTTCTGCGTCAATAATCGTAAATGCAGGCTGCCCGCTTCCCGTGTAAGAGCCCTCTGTAACATATATTTCTGTTACATAACCGCTTATGGGGGCCTTTTCAAGATTTTTAACCTTAATTAGCTTTTTTTCTATATCGGAAATCTGTAAACTCAGCAGTTCTATATTTTTTATCTGCGCCTGTATATCAAGATCATGACTGCTTATACCTGATTGATACGTTTTTTCGGCTGATTCAAGGTTAAGCACCGCATTCTCATAAGCTGTCTTTGATTCTTTCATTGCACGCTCATATTGATCAAGCTGGTTTTTTGGTATTATACCGGTTTCAAAAAGCTTTTTCTGCTTCTCAAACTCACTGAGAGCAGTGTCATAATTTTCACGGGCATTATCCGCCGCCTTTCTTGCGGAGGTTAAATTTGTTTCAAGCGACAGCAGGCTTTGTCCGGATTCAAGCTTTTTCAGGGTTATCGATTGGATCTCTTTTTGCATTTTTAGTTTATCAATCTCTTCTGTCAGTGTTTGCGTATCCAGTTGAATCAAAAGATCCCCTTTATTTATATAATCATTCTTATTTATAAGCACTTCCAATACCCGAAGCGGCGTATCAAAGAAAACCTGAACTTTATCCGCCTCCTCAACCCTTCCCCTGGCTTTTACATAGGAAAAGATGCTATCTCTTCCAATCACGTTTACCTTAACACCGACAGCTTTCCCGGAATAGATTGCGGAAGTGCCTGTACTGTCCTTGTTCTTGTTGATGTTTAATACTACAAGAGTTGCAATCGCTGCAACAATCAAAATCCCGATAACAGTTTTTTTCATTTTAAACTAGACTCCTTTTTCGTCCATAAGCTTAATAACCCATTATACAACCAAAGAAATTGCTTAGCTATTTCAACACACCAGGCTGCATAGACGAGCAGTGCAGCGAAGCAGAACAGCTATCACTGTTTCAACGATGCGGAAGATTTAACTCGCCTTGATAACAGGTTACATTAAACCTCCTAAAAGGCTGCTTGATAAGCTTGTAAGACCTGCAGCAGCCAAAGTGAATAAAACAAAAATCACGGATGTGACAATGACCGACCTTCTTTTCTCTACTCCGCCAACATAAATAAACCCCATTCCG
>JAAYBO010000249.1 GCA_012730095.1 Clostridiaceae bacterium | reverse complement strand
TAGTATTTATCCTCCTCATTAAAAAAACCCAACCGGTACGGATGGGCAAAATTATATCACGTTCCCCTTCGCACGGAATACTCCATAACTTCAGGTATGTAAGCATATATCCTTGCTAAAACCTTTAATTTCGACTTTAGCTCAGATTAAACTTATACGCATAAATTTGCTCCGTTAAAAGATTGGGGTGCAAATTTTCAGCGTAATAAAAGCTGCTTGCTATTTTTTTCTGATATTTTAGCACATATTTTAACTTCCCGCAACAAAATAAAATTTTATATACAATTAGCTAATACCTAATTGTACAATAGTTCTTTAATACTATTGTGCATCAGAAAAGCAGCTTTGGATTTTTTTGGAATAATAATTCTATAAGATGTATTATTTATGATTCTCAAACATCAGCCTGCATTTATCGGCACGGTATTTTGATATAATATATTCAACCGGCTGACCGCTTTTAGAGTATAGCACATTATTAACCTGTATTAATGCTTGCCCGGGCTGTACCTGAAGAAGACCGGCATCTATCTGGTCGATATAGATTACTTCAAGCGTGCTTTTTGAGCTGCAAGGCACCAGCGGGTACTTGCCTCTTAGAATTTCAAATGAAGGTTTTTTATTTTTTATATCTTCCCCAATATCTGGGAATAAGGATAACGGAATATAAGAAACATTAACTGAAAATGTTTCCTCATTGCGTTTATTAATATATGTAATGGATGAAAAATAGCTCTTTTCAGACTTAACATTAAATACTTCTTTTAGTTTTGTAAATTCATCCGACGATACGGTAACAACAGAAATAATTTCTTTATTTTCAGGATCGAGACTGTCTAATATTGAATCGGTAAACCCTGTATAATCTTTAATATGTATGCTTGATTTTCGTTTTGATACAAATGTGCCTTTTCCTCTTAGTTTATATAAATGGCCGTTGTTAGTTAATTCGTTTATAGCTTGTCTCACGGTAGGCCTGCTAATATTATACTTCTCGCAAAAGTCTTGTTCTGAAGGAATTTTAGAATCTTCCTCGAAATATCCATTTTCAATTTGTTCAAGAATAATATTTTTTAACTGACAATATAAGGGAATTGTACTGTATTTATTAAGGCCGGCCACGTCATCAACCTCCAGTAATCTTGTTATCATACTATCGAGCGTGGTAAAGATGTTATTATGTTTATACATCATATCACATGTTAAATGCAAATGCAAGCGAATTGGATATTATTTCTTTGTGCTTCTGGAGTTTATCTAAAAAGTAAAGACAACATTACATAATAACATCATGTTATTGTAATTTTAACACCATAAATATTATATATTTTTTTCTCTTAAAAATCCAGATATAATTTGAATATTTCTCCAACATTTTGTTTCTGTATATTTTCCATTTTCTTACGTAATACTTTATAAAAAAAGGAACGTGTTAATTTAACACATTCCTTTCTGTGATTTATATAAATATGCTAAAGCTAAAGTATCTTTTCAAGAACTGATAGTTCCACGCATATACATAGAATCTCAACTGCTTTTTTTAGTTCATCAAGCGGAGGATACGTCGGAGCAATCCTGATGTTCCTGTCTTTCGGATCATAACCGTATGGAAATGTTGCCCCGGCAGGAGTTAAGGTTACACCTGCCTCTTTTGCTTTTGAAACAACACTTTTAGCGCATCCTTCATGTACATCAAGGCTTATGAAGTATCCGCCCCTGGGTGTGGTCCATGACGCAATACCCAGCCCGGAAAGGTTTTTATTCAATATTTCTGAAACTGCCTCAAATTTCGGTCTTAATATTTTAGCGTGTTTTTCCATATGTGTTTTTATATCATCATAGTTTTTGAAAAAACGTGCATGTAAAAGCTGGTTAATTTTGTTTGGACCTATCGTCTGGATACATATTTTTTCTTTTATCTGCCGGACATTTTCAATACTTGAAGCAATGGCTGCCACACCGGAACCGGCAAAAGTTATTTTCGCGGTTGAAGTAAACATGTAAACCCTGTCCTGGTTACCTGCTTTTTTACATTCATCAAGAATGTTTAAGATACTGTTTTCTTCATATAAATGATGCACTGCGTAAGCGTTATCCCAGAATATACGAAAATCCGCAGCTTTTGTTTTCATTCCCGCAAGCCTTTTAACGACATCGTCCGAATAGATTACACCGGTCGGGTTGCTGTACACAGGAACACACCATATGCCCTTTATTAATTCATCTTCGCGGACCAATTCCTCAACCATATCCATATCAGGGCCGTTATCATTCATAGGAATTGTTATCATATCCATATTAAACTGTTCACAAATGGCAAAATGACGGTCATAACCCGGAGCTGGACATAAAAACCGGACCTTATTAAGTTTGCTCCACGGTTCACAGGCATTTATCCCAAATAAATATGCTCTTGCAAAAGCATCATACATCATATTCAGGCTGGAACTATTCCCCACAATAACATTTTCAGAACTTACGCCGAGTATCTCAGCGAATATTTTCTTCATCTCGGAAATACCGTCCGGTAAACCGTAATTTCTGCAGTCATAGCCTTCTTCAGAAATAAAACTGCCGTTGTAATCAAATATGACATTGGAAAGATCAAGCTGTTCCGATGAAGGTTTGCCCCTTGACATGTCCAATTTTAGATTTTGTTTTTTATAATAAGAAAACCGCTTTTCAATTTCTTTTTTTCTAAGAAAAAGCTGATCTTTGCTGAACCCTTCATAAATGCCCATTTTTATTCCCCCGGTAATAGTCGTTTGTTTTATTCAAAATATGCAAATAAAATATATTCATTTAATTTGAGGTTTTGGCATAAAAACCTTAAATGATATAATAATACATTACTATTATTATTGCAAGTTTAAAAACAAAAAACTTCATATTATGTTTTTAGGTTACTTCTTAGACAATCAATTAATTTGAAAAAGAGGTTATGTTATAAAAATAACTTTAGTATAGCGAAGCATAGATATATATATTGAATTATATGGCTCTTTCAAATGAAACTCCTGTTCCCGAAATTTTAAAGAAACTAAAAAAGAAACATCTTAACAGTATCTTTTTCAGTTAAGGATAGTGAAAGGATCGTTGCAGGATTAGCCTGGTTAAGGTTGCAGCTCTTATCATTCACGCATTAGCTTAAGCCATACGATAAAAACATCAACAAGATATTGAAGCATGTTTTTCTTCTTAATGCTTTTTCCTGCGCGAATTACAGACTCGCACAATATTTCGTTGTTTAAATAAACAGAAAGCGTTCCAACAAAATCTCTTTCCTTTATAGGAGCCGTCACTGCCGATGGCAGTGATATCCTGGTATAAAGGCTTTGATACTCTGATTCTGTCAAAGGCATTGTAACACTTTTGTCGACATATATTGGAACAGCTTTCTCAAAACCTTTATACACAGGCAATGTCCCAATGTATTCGCTTTTTATTAATGTTTTATTATAATAATTTGCAAACGCGTAGTCCAAAATCATTTTACTGCTTAACGCGCGCTGGTGCCTGCTGTCACAGAAGAGTACTACAGATATAAATCGCCTGCCGTCCTTCGTCGCCGATGTAACAAGACATCTTCCCGCTTTTCCGGTGTAGCCTGTTTTTACGCCGTCAGCACCCTCATATCCGCTAAGCATTTCATTTGTATTTGCCATATACCTTTTTCCCATAGTAATTGATTTTGTTTTAATAATCTCGTTAAATACAGGATTATTCAACGCATACCTTGTAATCACCGCAAGGTCGTATGCAGTTGAATAATGTCCTGTTCCATCAAGCCCGTGAGGACTTGTAAAATGCGTGTTTTTTGCCCCAATTTCCTCTGCCTTTCGGTTCATCATGTTAAGAAACTCTTCCACGCTACCGGCAATATGTTCGCTTATCGCAATTGCCGCGTCATTTCCGGAGCATAACAAAAGCCCGTACATCAATTCTCTTAAAGATATTTCCTCCCCTGCAGTTAAATGTATCGTTGAGCCCCAAATTGACGCCGCATTTTTACTTACCTTTACAATATCATCAAGATTACCGTTCTCCAATGCAATAATGGCTGTCATAATTTTAGTGGTGCTTGCCATAGGTCTTTTTATATATCCGTTTTTTTCAAAGAGTACCCTTCCTGATTCAAAATCCATAACAATAGCGGAACGTGCGTTTATCTTTGGATAATCCTCAATGATAACATCCGCCGATATACCTTCAAATATTGAAGATGTTGGTATTTCTTCGTTTATATCATCCGCGGCTGACAATACGGCGAAAAATATCATAGTAAGCAAAACAAATGCAAAAATCCTTTCCAAAACGGTATTCCTCCTGAGCGGGAAATTTTTCAGCATTACTCTATAAAATATATATATTTCAGTTTAATAATAGTACAGCCCCACTAAAAATTAAGGCTTTTGAATATGCTTTTCGGATATTTTGATACATTCAGACTCATATACTTGTTTTAGTAATGCTTAGTTCAGACTTGCTTAACTTAGAGGTGTAACGAATGCGTTTTATTGTATGGGAAAACGTTTATATGCGGAAAGCAGCATATTATTGGAAGACTTTATTTTTTATCCTCATATTAGTTTTTTGCGTCAAAGAACTAATAATTCGTGTTGACCAAAATACAAAAAAGCTGGCAATAGCGGTTAGTAATTATATTCTGGCATCAAATAACCCATATCGTATATATATAAATCTTGATGAACAGCTCATGTATGTATTTAAGAATGAAGAATTGTATAAAACATATCCCGTTTCAGGCGGAAAAATAAATTCACCTTCCCCTGTCGGCGATTGGATAATTATTGAAAAAGGAACCTGGGGCGATGGTTTCGGCGGCGCATGGATGGGTCTTAACGTACCCTGGGGTAAATATGGGATACACGGAACAAGGCAGCCATGGGCAATCGGCAGGCAAAATGTTTCCGGCGGCTGCATACGCATGAATAATAACGATGCAAATGAGCTTTATAAGTTCATACCTCATGGTACAAAAGTTAAAATTGTATTTGAAAATCAGCCTTTCAGAAATTTAAAAGACGGGGATTTCGGTTCCGATGTGTACCAGGTCCAGAAAGCATTAAAATACCTGAACTATTTTCATGATTGGTGCAATGGGAAATATGGCCATTCAACGAAAAAAGCCGTTATGGCTTATCAAAAGGACGTAAAGCTTGCTGTCACAGGCATAGTAAATATAAGCACATGGGAAAAGCTTATGCGCCAATACAATGAGGCGTTGCTGGAATAACGAACGCATTTTTATTTCATGTTCAGGCTTTCTAATCCGGCGGCAGCTACGGATGGCTGTAAGATCATGTCTTGAAAATATCGAGATGAAAAGAATTCAGCCCTTTATTGACCCTATAGTTATACTTTCAATAATCTTATCATTTAAAAATATGTAAGCCGTTATACTTGGTATAATCATTGTTACGACCGCAGCAAGCTGTACTGTCCAGTTTGTTGAATATTGACCCTTAAAACGGGTTAAGCTGACCGGCAGAGTTGTTTTATTCGGATCAGACAGAAAAATTAACGCAAACATCAATTCATTCCACATACCTACAAAGTTAAATATTGATATAGTTGCAATAGGTGACTTGCTTAAAGGAAACAAAATTTTCCAAAAATAGCCGGCCATGCTACACCCGTCAATAACTACAGCTTCTTCTATTTCTCTGGGAAATGTACTCATAAAACCTGATAATATGAATACGGAGGTCGGAAGCGCAAATGCAACATATGGAAGTATTAATGCAATATATTTATTTATAATACCAACTTTGTTGAACATTGTGAACAATGGAATTAAAGTTGAGTGTATCGGTATCATAATTCCTAATAAAAACAGGCTTAAAACATAGGAAGAAAGTTTCCACTTAAGTCTGCTAATTGCAAACGCAGCCGTACTTGATAAAAAAATCGTAATAATTACTGAAGATAAAGATACCAAAGATGAATTG
>JAAYBO010000028.1 GCA_012730095.1 Clostridiaceae bacterium | reverse complement strand
GCCTTTATTGCTGTTGCCGGATTATGTGAACTAAATCCGATATGTCGTATGTATCCTTCATTTTTGAGGTGTTCTACATATTTAACGAAATCTGTTTCAAAAACGTTTCTATAATCTTCATCCGAGTCGATAAAAAACATCATTCCTAAATCTATATAGCCGCCGAAGATACGCAGTATATCTTCAAAGTATCGCCGTACGGTAGGCAAATCCCGACTTATATCATACTGCTGGTTAATATCTGTCGAACCAATATGCCCTTGTATTATAACATTCTTACGTCTGCTGCCCAGGGCTTTCGCTATGATTTCGCGAACTTCCTTTCCCGGCATGAACACATCTAAAATATTAATATTGTATTCAAGAGCAGCATTAATAGTTTCCTCAACCTGTGAATAAGGCTTGCGATCAAGATGCTCGCAGCCAAGGCCAATCTCGCTGACTTGCAGACCGGTTTTGCCAAGTTCTCTGTATACCATTTTTATTACTCCTCTTTATGACTTAATATAATAACTTTACATATATAATTGTATCACAACTTCTAAAGCGGTTGGGATATAATTTTTATTTTCGGCAATGTTATACATTATCCGACCGCTTGCTGCCTTAACATAACGGCTATTTTATGCTGACGGTATAGCCCAATGACTGCAAAATCCGATAACTGCTCTGCTGGCTTTCCCTGTCGTAAAAACAGATTTCAAGTGCTCCGCCTTCCAATTCACGGCTGTTAATGATACCAATATTTTTTATATTTATACCGCACCCGCTGAGTTCGCCCGCAATTGCCGCTATTACTCCCGGCTGATCCTCCACATCAACAATAATATCATATGTTTTTATAAGCGAGCCAAGCTTCCTTTCGGAGAATGAATCCCGGTATTCTTTTGCGCTGCCGAAAAAATCTCTTATGGCTTCGGTATCTTTTTTTCGAAGAATTTCTTTGAAGGAACCAATACCTTCTTCGAATTTTGAAAGTATTTTCAAAATATTTTCACTGTTGGCAAGACATATGCTCTCCCATATTACGGGAGAAGACGACGCAATGCGTGTAAGATCCTTAAATCCTCCCGCTGCAAGCGTATGCATTAATTTATCCTCATCATCAAGCTGTTCAATCATGTTAACAATCACCGACGCCAATACATGAGGAACATGGCTTATTGCCGCGGTTACATAATCATGAACCGAGGGCTCCATAATAACGGGAAGTCCTCCGAGTGCGGCAATAAAATCCGCCAGTTTATTCAAATGCGTTATGTTAGTATCATTAAACGGAGTAAGCACATAATAGGCGTTTTCAAACAAAGTGTGTCTTGCCGCATTATATCCGGCGGATTCAGAACCCGCCATCGGATGACCGCCTATGAAAGTACAGGAAAGAGGTATCGCGCGTATTGCGTTAACCACATTCATTTTTGTGCTTCCTACATCGGTAAGTATGCATTCGTTATCAACTATCCCGCTGAGTTTTTCAACGCAGCTCGGCACTATGTCTACCGGAACGCATATGATAATAATTTCGCAATCCTTGAAAGAATCATTTATTTCATAGGCAGCCTTTTGAATTGTGCCTTCCGATAACGCTTTTTCGGTTACTTCAGGATTTCGGTCATAAGCGACAACATATTCAGCCAACCCTTTTTTATTAACAGCCTTTACAATTGAACCGCCAATAATTCCAAGACCGACAACACCTATTTTCACTATATCACCTTCCCGCAAAGAGCCGCTAAAGGTTTGAGCTCTTCAAGCAATTTCGTAAATTCTTCAAAATTCAAAGACTGCGGTCCGTCTGATAAGGCTTTCGCCGGGTTCGGATGAACTTCGAGCATAATACCATCCGCACCTGCTGCCAGTGCGGCTTTACATAGTGAAGGAACATACTCCCTTACACCGGATGCATGACTGGGATCGATTAATATCGGTAAATGCGATTTATTCTTTATCACCGATATTGCACTTATGTCAAGTGTATTGCGCGTGGCTGTTTCAAAAGTCCTTATACCTCTTT
>JAAYBO010000248.1 GCA_012730095.1 Clostridiaceae bacterium | reverse complement strand
TGAACAAACGCAGGGAAGAAAGAATGCTGTCGTTTTTGAATGGTGAAACGCAGGATGACAGTATATGGAGCAAAATTCCCTCAACCGGGGGCGGAATGTTTTCAACCGCTTATGATCTGAATAAATTCGGGACAATGCTTTTAAATAACGGTACATATGAAGGAAACCGGATAATTGGCAGAAAAGCGGTTGAAAAAATGTCAACATTCTATCTTACGGGTGATATAAAGGATTACTGCTGGAACGCGGGAGGTGTTCCTCGTCTGTATGGCCTTGGCCCGGATATGAGGTATAACCTGTCAACGTTTTATACCAAGGGCTCATATTTTCACGAAGGGGCCGGGGCATGCTGTCTGATTATCGATCCGTTTGAAAAACTTGTAGCCTCATGGTTTGTGCCTTTCACGAATGATGCCTGGCATGCTCATGGGCTATTCAATGTGGCTGCAATAATATGGTCAGGGCTGAAATAATGAATTTCCTTGTAAAGAAGTTCAGGGTTGTTAAAGCCGTGGCGCTGGTTACATATAAGGAATGGAGCGCATACCGCACACATTCGATGGTATCCATTTTTGTAGGGCCGGTTTATTTCATTGTTCAGTATTTTATCTGGTCGGTTGTCTATTCAGGGAAGACTTCGCTCAATGGAATGGAGCTTTCTCAAATGCTGACTTATTTTGGGGTCACCACCCTAATAGGATACCTTACAATGGATTTTGCGGACTGGAACCTTCAGATGCTTGTGCGGACGGGGAAGTTCCTGACATTTGCGCTGCGGCCGATACACCATCGCTTTTTTGCATTATCGCAGAAGATAGGGCATAGGGTTCTTGGCTTTCTTTTTGAGTTTCTGCCGTGTCTTTTTATTTTTGTTTTTATATTTAAAATAAACATGCGCCCCGCAAATTTCGGCTGGGCAATCATTTCGGTGGCTCTTGCTTTTTTGATGAATCTATACCTTAATTATACGATTGGCATGACGGCTTTCTGGCTTGTACAGGCTGCCGGTGTGCGCAGGGTATATCTGCTTTTGCAGAGTATATTTTCAGGAGGATTGATCCCGCTTGTGTTTTTCCCGGGGGCATTACAGAAGTTTTTATTGTTTCTGCCGTTTCAATATGTGTCGTATGTTCCCGCGATGGTTTATATAGGCCGTTATACCCTTGCGGGTGTGTCAATGCCGATTCCGCAGATAGTTGGACTGCAGGCAATTGCCGTTGCGGTAACAGCCATTATTAGTGAGTATATCTATCGTTTGTCAATGAAAAGGTTTACCGGAGTTGGTGCATAATAGCGTGACAGGAGGAAAAATGCTGAAAAAATATATCAGGATATACATAGAATGCATTAAAATATCAATATCAACCGCGCTGACATATCGGCTTAATTTCCTTTTAGATAATTTTATAATGCTTGTAAGCAATATTCTTTTCCCGCTTTTTACGCTGTTAATCTACGGTTCGGGAGCGGAATTCCCAAACTGGTCGTTATACGAGGTTTTACTGATCCAGGCTGTATTTACAATGTCAACAGGAATAGCAAATATCCTTTTTAATGGTGTCTTATGGGCGACAATGCGGCACATTATAGAAGGCAGCCTCGAAATTGTACTGATAAAGCCTGTTGACTGCCTTTTTTTCCTGACCGCTTCAACGATTGAATTCAGCAGCATTGGCCTTTTTCTCGGCGGGTTGGTAATATTTGTAGTTGCGCTTCCTTATATCGGACCGGTTTCAATCCTGATGGTTTTACAGTTTATTGTTCTTTTTTTGTCAGGCGTATGTGTTATGATGGGTATTTCATTTATTATGGCGGCCACTTCGTTCAAATGGGTCGGTAACTCAAGAATACCCGAAATTTTCGAAAGCATCAAATATTTCGGAAGATACCCGCAAAACATATTCCATAAAGTTATTTCAGGTTTTACTTCGTTTATTATACCGGTCGCGATGGTAGGGTACTTTCCGGCAGCGTCTCTTTTAGGTAAAGCGGATGCCACAGCATTCATTGCGATACTCCCATGCTTTTTATTTGCAATGGCGGGAGTTTTTCTGTTCCGGCACATGATCCGTTTATATGAAGGAGTAGGAGGATAAAAATTGGCTATAATCGATGTAAACAACTTAACAAAAACATATTATACATACAGAAGGGGAAGCAGTTTCACCGATACTATAAAGAGCTTTTTTCACCGCGAACGAGTTAATGTGAACGCGGTTCAGAATGTATCTTTTCAGGTTGATGAGGGGCAGATCACAGGGATTCTGGGTCCTAACGGTGCGGGAAAATCCACAACAATTAAAATGCTTACAGGAACGCTTTATCCCACAAGCGGGCATATATCGGTTATGGGTTATACACCGTTCAGGGACAGAAACACATATGTGAATCATATTGGTGCTGTGTTCGGGCAGAAGTCACAGCTTGTATGGGATATTCCTCCTATAGACAGCTTTCATATGAACAAGGCTATTTATGCCATTCCGGAGAAGGAATTTAAGAACACGCTGAAAGAATTGACCGAGCTGTTTGAACTGGAAGATATAATTGAAAAGCCCACCCGTGTTCTTTCCCTCGGTGAGAGAATGAAATGTGAATTTGTAATGGCGATGCTGCATAGACCCAAAATTGTATTTCTTGATGAACCGACTATAGGTCTCGATGTTATAGCTAAACAGAAGATTAGAAGCTTTATTAAGGAAATGAACAGGCAAGGAGTTACTTTTATTCTTACAACGCATGATTTGGAGGATGTTGAACAGCTTGCCAGGAAGGTTATTATTATTAATCACGGGCAGAAGGTTTTTGATGATACTCTTCAAAGGCTGAAAATGAATCTGGGAGCAAAAAAAATTATACGCCTGATTCTAGCAGAGCCTTTAGCTGAAATAGAACTTGAAGGCATAAAGGTAATTGAAAAGAATTCGGATTATGAATATACGTTGGAAGTTAATATTGAAAATAATTCCATTAACGCAATCATAAGGCGGTTGTCAGAGATGTGTGAGTTTTCCGATATATCGATAAAAGAACTGCCGATGGAAAAAATAATAACTGAAATCTATGAAAGCAAAGAATCGAAAGAGTAGGCGCCATGGCTTACCATAATTCTGATTATGGAGAGGAAGCTGCTTTTCTTTTTTTTTGCATAATTATTTGGTATACTTTTCATAGAGATAATTTAGAGGGGGCAGAATTATATCCATTTAAATTTAATAGGATTATTGTTACCAAATTAATTTGCAAAAATAAAGCATTAACCGCCAGACAAAATCGCATAAATATATAGTTTGGCAAAAGGTGTATGATATGATAAAAAAGCAAAGGTACAAACTCTCAATTAAAACCAAGCAAATCTTATTTTTTGCGGTTATAATTTTAGGTATCAGTATTATCAGCTTTTATTTGCATCTTAGAACCTATCATTTTATCGATGAATTCCGCAGTAATCTTCAAAGCTACTTTACACTAAACAAACTATTCATTCAGATGAGAAACAATGCCAAATTTATAGACCACTATTTAAAATACCAGCATATGGAAAGCGATGAAGCCTTTAAGGCGGAACTGGATAAAAATGTTGAGTATATTCTGGAATTGATTGATAAGGTCGACAAAGAATCCGATAAATCGCTTGAAACATATTTTTTATTGCGCGCAATCAATAACGCGATGACAGTTTACCTTAAAGAATGTGACACGGGTATTGTCCAAAAGATGAACAACGACGAGTCCTCAGTATATTACATGCATTTCTACAAAGCGCTGCATATTGGTGAATATATTGAAGGATACATCAGTCAATTACTATATACCCGTTTAAATCTAAGTTCCTATTATTATGAGGATTTGGCGCAGAAGGCTACGAGGGCGAGAATGTCTATTTTGGCGGTTATTGCCGTAATGACGATACTTTGTCTGTTGTTTACATTCATATTCTCAAATTATCTTACCCGTTCAATTAGAAGTCTTGCAAATGCATCGATACGTATGGCGCATGGAGATCTTGAAGTTGGACCAATTGAGGTGAACTCCGCTGATGAAGTCGGTTCATTGGCAAATTCGTTCAACCTGATGAGTGAAAGTATTAAAAAAATGTTTAATGATTTGAAGGAAAAATCTGAAATCGAGAAAAAGCTGCATCAGGAGGAAATGGAGAATATGAGAATTAATCAACTTTTAAAGGAATCGGAATTCATATCTCTCCAGTCGCAAATAAATCCGCATTTTCTATTCAACACGCTCAATGCTATCGCAAGAACATCAATGTTTGAAAACGCAACGAATACGACAATGCTGATACAGGCACTGTCAAATCTGTTCAGATATAATCTTATGAATTCCAGTCAGTTAGTTACACTAAAAAAAGAGCTTGAGTGCATAGAACAATATATATATATTCAGCAATACCGGTTCGGATCACGCTTACAGTTTGAACTGGACTGTCAAGCCGGTACGGAGGATGTTACCGTACCGTGTTTTACACTCCAGCCGCTTGTTGAGAATGCAATTATTCATGGAATTGAACCAAAGGAAGGTGGCGGGTGTGTACGAATCCGTATTCTTAAAAAGTCTGAATCCGTGCAGGTTAAAATTATTGATAACGGAGTTGGTTTTCCAAAAGATAAGCTGAATGATTTTCTGAATATGCAAAAAGGCAAGCAGGAAGGGCATACGACAGCTATTGGAGTCTCCAATGTGTACTCACGGCTGAAGTTTTTTACAAACGATATAAAATGTCTGAGCATCAGAAGCAAAAGCGGATTGGGTACGGTAATAACACTTAATATTCCTGTAAGAAAGGTAGAAAGCGACAATGTATAAAATAATGATTGTTGATGATGAATCAATTGAAAGGGATGCGCTGAAATATATAATAAAGCAAAGCGAGCTGGAGATAAATGAGATTGAGGAGGCTTGCAGCGGAAGGGAAGCTATTGAAAAAGCCATGTTGTTTAAACCGGATATTTTGCTTATTGATATTAAAATGCCAGGTATCAATGGAATTGAAGCTGTAAAACGGATAAAGCAAATATTTCCTGACCTGCAGGTTTTATTTTTGACTGCTTTTAATTATTTTAACTATGCTCAGGAGGCTATAAAAGTAGGAGCAAAGGAGTTTGTTGTGAAGCCTGCTACAAATGATCAGATAATACAAGCCCTTGAAGGCATAATAAATAACCTTAAGAAAGATCAGGAGAGAAAGTTCAGGGAGAGAGAAGCCAAAACACGCCTTGAGCAGGTTACAAATTATTTTGAGTCCGAGCTGGTTGCATTGCTTTCAATAGCGGGCAATGACATTTCCCAGGCTGAAGAGTATCTTAATATTCTCGGGCTGCGAATGGAAAAAGCTGTTGCGATTGTTGCCGAAATAAATTATTCAGCGGGTGAAATACCTGTTGTATCTGCCTTACAAAAGGGAATGATTAAAAAAAGGTATATGGTAAAACTAAAGGCCGAATTCGAAAAAGAGAATATAAAGACGCTTGTTTGCCCAGTTGGCGAACACATATATATGATTGTGTTTCTCAATAATAGAGAAGATCTTCATGATCAAGATAATATCGCCCGGCTTGTAGGACGAATAAACGAGCAACTGCACATGCAGTTGAATGTGCCGCTAAAAGCTGGTATTGGAAACCATTGCAATGTGCTTGATGATATATGCGCCTCGTTTACGCGCGCAAAAATTGCGCTTCACAAGATAAAAACACCTTATGGCGTAAATTGTTATTCTCACTTAACGCGACAAGACACGAAACAACAATACCCGGTAATGAAAGAGCAGGAATTGTATCGCAAAATAATTTCCGGAGATGAAAGAGAAGTAAGTATAATAATAAATGAGCTAATAGAGTGGATTCAGAATAATCATTCAAGTACGGAGGAAATGTGCCGAAAGGTTTTCGAGATGATGGTTTTTTTGAAGCGTTCTCTTTCAATAGAGACAAAATTAAGCTTTAATGCCGTAGATGATTTTATGGAAAACATACTTGAAATGAAATCGGCCGAGATGCTGAGGGGTTATTCTCATGAGATTATTAAGCAAATGATGAATGAACTTAGAAGCTCAATGTCCAGCAGAACTGTTTTATTGGTAAACAAGGCGTGTGAACATGTAAGAGAAAATTTTTCGAGAGATTTAACGCTTGAAGACGCAGCCGCAGTTGCCGGGATCAGCCAGTACTATCTCAGCAAAGTTTTTAAGCAGGTTAAGCAAATGAACTTTGTAGATTATTTATCCATGGTTAGAATTGAAAAAGCAAAAGAACTGTTGAGGAATCCTTCTTTAAGCATAAACGAAGTCAGCAGTATGGTCGGATACAGCGATGCCAATTACTTTTCCAGAGTATTCAAGAAAATTGAAAAGATATCTCCTTCAGATTACAGGACCAGATTATAATAGCAAAAAAGTCCTGTTATAGCAAGATATTAGATATCTCAAATATCACGTCAGATTATTCCATAAGTATCCACAAAATTGTTCTGAAAATCACAATTTTTTTTAGAGATAATTCTTTTAGGATAAGCTAACATGAATTTATCAAAAAAACTTATCTTAGGAGGATTGTTATGATTATTGACACATTGAAAAACGCTTATAAGTACTATGGGCTGAATCCCAGGCTTGAAAAAGCATTTGCGTTTTTAAAGAACGAGGATTTGGAATCCCTTGAGGCGGGAGAGTATGAGATTGACGGAAAAGACATAGTAGTGCTTGTTCAGGAGTATACTACAAGCCCTAACCCACCGTGGGAAGCCCATAAATATCACATTGATGTTCAATATCTTGTTTCCGGTGTGGAAAAAATCGGTTACCGCCCGCTTAAAGGAATGAAGCCGGATGAGTACAAAACAAAGACCGATTGCTTTCTCTATGATCCCGGTTATGAAGGGGATTACATAACTCTTAAAGATGATACAATTATGATTATTTTCCCTGATGATGGCCATGTTCCCAGGGTAGCATATGATAAGCCGATGGCGGTTAAAAAGATTGTCATTAAGGTTCTTATCTAACTAACATTTATAAAACAGATTAACAATAGTAATCCAATTATCGTGGGGGTAGAATCTGTTTGAATTAGCTTCAAACAGATTCAATTCACTCTGGACCTCTTTCGATGCAGGAAATGAATTAAGGAGGGGTATGATGAATTCAAAGGGCAACGCATGGTCGGAAAAGATGGCGCAATCTTACATGAAATCAAATCCTGACTTGTATGAACGGTGGTCTCATGAGTATGGCGTCATATTCAAGGCAATGGAAAGACTATGGCGCAGAACCGGCAACAGGATGTATTTTAATTACATTCAAAGAAACATTGATAAAAATATAAATGAATCGGGAAAAATCGTCCGCGGTTATCAAGTTGAGGAGTTTAAGGTTGATGCAATTAACAGCGGAAAAGCATTGTTTGCTTTATTTGAAATAACCGGTGACATAAGATATAAGAAGGTTATTCTTACTCTGGCTGATCAGTTAAGAATCCAGCCCAGGACAAAAGAGGGAGTGTTTTGGCACAAACTGGTTTATCCGTATCAGATTTTTCTTGACGGTTTTTATATGTGGGCACCTTTTTATGCTGAATATGCTGAAAAGTTCAACGAATCAACTATTTTTGACGATATCGCAAACCAAATTATCGTTGCCGCAACCCATACAAAGGATGTCAATACCGGTCTTCATTATCAGGCCTGGGATGAAAAGAAGGAAATATTCTGGTGCAATAAGCAAACAGGATGCTCGCATAGTTTCTGGTCCCGCACAAACGGATGGTTTTCAATGGCAATGATTGATGTGCTTGACTTTTTCCCTGAAACACACGTTAAAAGAAATAAAATAGTAGAGATTTTCAAAAATCAGATTGAGGGATTAATTAAGGTTCAGGATCCCGGCACTGGTTTATGGTACCAGGTTTTGGACAAAGGTGACAGGAAAGAAAATTATCTTGAGACGTCCGGATCAAATATGTTTATTTATTCAATCGCAAAGGGCATAAGAAAAGGCTATTTGAATAAAAGCCTTCTTACTGTTTTAAATAAAGCTTATAACGGGCTGTTAACCCATATGGTAGAAACAGATGATTCCGGCATGATAAGTATAAAAGGAACATGCAAGAGCGCGAGTTTGGGAGACGCCCCGCATAAAGACTCCACTTTTGAATACTATGTCAGTGAACCTGCCGTAGCCGATGATATTAAGGGAATAGGGACATTTATATTGGCCAGCAATGAAGTGGAGCTATTAGCATGAACAAGAAAGTACTATTATGACAAAAAATTTGATGTTATGAGAGTAAAGATTGACTATTTATGTATTGTTCACAAAATTGTTCTGAAAATGACAATAAATTTCAGAGATAATTTTTAGCTGATGAGCTACGATTATTTTAACATATTAAATCCAGGGAGGATGATTTTAATGAGAAGAGTTGCGTACATTGTCTTAGCGGTTATTCTGCTTGCGGCTGTTTTTTCAGGATGTACTCCGGCGCCTGTACAGACGCCGGCGGCAGATACACCTGAGAAACCAGCTGAGAAACCAGTTGAAAAACCTCAGGATACAATTGTCTTGAGACTTGCTGAGACACATGCAGCGGACTACCCAACAACAAAAGGCGACATGGAATTTGCCAGACTTGTGGAAGAGAGAACCAATGGAAGGGTTAAAATCGAAGTTTATCCCGGTTCACAGTTGGGAGAAGAAAAAGCTGTTATTGAACAGGTGCAGTTCGGAGCGATTGACTTTACCCGTGTCAGTATTGCGCCGCTTACCGAATTTGCCGATGAGCTGAATGTATTGCAGCTTCCTTACATTTACCGCAGCAGTGACCATATGTGGAATGTTCTTAATGGTGATATCGGCGAAGAAATGCTAAAGAGTATAGAAGAAGCAGATTTTGTAGGCCTCTGTTACTACGATCCGGGTGCGAGGAATTTTTACAATAATAAAAAGGAAGTTAAGACCGTTGAAGATTTAAAAGGGATGAAGATTCGCGTTATGGAAAGCAAGATGATGATGGATCTTATCACCTGTTTAGGCGGTTCTCCCACCCCAATGCCATTTGGTGAAGTTTACAGCGCTCTTCAGACAGGAGTTATTGACGGTGCTGAGAACAACTTCCCGAGCTATGATTCCACAAGCCATTATGAAGTGGCAAAATACTATACTCTTGACGGACATACCAGGGTTCCTGAAATACTGATTGGAAGCAAGATGGTTTGGGACAAGTTATCAAAGGAAGATCAGGAAATTATCAAACAGGCTGCGAAAGACAGCGTTGCTCTTCAAAGAAGATTATGGGCGGAAAAAGAAAAAGAATCAGAAGAAAAAGTGCGTGCGGCAGGCTGCGTTATTACGGAGTTAACGCCCGAAGCCTTCCAGGGGTTCCAGGATGCCGTTGCCCCATTATATGAGGAATATAGTCAATATAGCGACATAATTCAAAGAATAAACGACACACCATAACATATAATTACCGGTTCCTGAGGTTTACCTCTAATTTAATTCAGTTGTCGGAAAGGAGCTGGAAACTATTCCGGCTCCTTTCCACACAACAGGGGGTGCATTATTATATATGATGGTAAGAAAAGTTTTTGATTATATTCACCGGTTCTTAGTTCTGCTGGCTAAATTACAATTTATTGCGATGTGCCTTATTACATTTGCAAATGTATTCACCCGCTATGTTTTAAATCGGAGCATACCGTGGGGCGAAGAAATATCATTAGTACTTATGGTATGGTTTTGCTTTATCGGCATGGCATTGGGAGTCAAGCACAGGCTTCACATCAACATTGAAGTATTTGCCTCTTTTCTCCCAAAAAAGTTAAGTAAAATTATCCTGCCTAAAGTAAATGATTTGTTGGTGCTGGTTTTTGGAGTTTTAATGTTAATCTTCGGATGCAGGCTGGTTGGGTACGGTATGAGATCAACTCTTCCCGCAACAAAACTCCCTACTTCGGTATATTATGGTGCGCCGGTTGTTACAGGTTTATTGATTGCGTATGAATCGCTATCCCATTTATTTGGGCTTTCAAAATCTGAGGAAGGGGGAGTTGATAATGCCTGATAATACCATTGCTATTATTATTTTGTTAGGTTCTTTCGCGGTTATGACTATGGCCAAGATGCCGATGACCTTTTCTCTCGCAATTTCGTCCGTTGTTACCGCTTTATATTTGAAAGTGCCTTTAATGTCAGTTTTTTTATTGATGGTAAAAGGTGTTAACGTGTTCAGCTTATTGGCTATTCCGTTTTTTATAATTGCGGGCGAGATAATGGGACAGGGAGGAATAGCCCGCCGGATAGTTGATTTTGCAAATTTAATCGTCGGACGTGTACGCGGCGGTCTTGCAATGGTAAATGTATTGGACAGTACTTTCTTTGGCGGTATTTCCGGTTCCGCCGTAGCTGACGTATCCTCGTTAGGCGCAATTATGATACCGATGATGGTTGAAAAGGGATATGATGAGGATTTTTCGGTTGCTCTCACTGTCACAAGCGCCTGCCAGGGCGTATTGATTCCGCCGAGCCACAATATGATTATCTATTCCGTTGCCGCCGGCGGTGTGTCGGTAGGAGCGTTGTTTTTGGGAGGTCTTATACCCGGACTTATCCTTGGTCTGGCTCTTGCAATACTCAGCTTGGCTATATCGATAAAAAGAAATTATCCTAAAGAAGACAAGGTTTCTTTTAAAGAAGCTTTGAGAATAATCTGGAATTCCCTCCTTGGTCTTGTAACGGCCGTTATTATTATCGGCGGTGTTATGACCGGAATATTCACAGCGACTGAATCCGCAGCCGTAGCTTGTATCTATGCCTTTATAATCACGTTTTTTGTATATAGGGAGATTCCTTTGAAAAAATTAGGTGATATACTATTTGATTCGTTGAAAACGCTTGCGATGGTAATGAGTCTAATAGCCGCTGCCAGCGCATTTGGATGGATGCTCGCTTATCTTAAGGTTCCAGCGCTTGCGACCAACGCTTTGCTGTCAATAACTAATAACAAATATGTGCTGCTGCTTTTAATCAATTTATTGTTATTAGGGCTGGGGTGTATTATGGATATGGCGCCGCTTATTCTAATTACAACCCCTATTTTATTGCCTGTACTGACAAACATGGGTGTCGATCCGATACATTTCGGGGTTAT
>JAAYBO010000247.1 GCA_012730095.1 Clostridiaceae bacterium | reverse complement strand
TATATAGCTCTTGCAAATGAAGCTCTTTGTTGACGTTATTGTACAATAGTTCGTAAGACAATTTTCAAACATTATTCCCGCGGGTCCTGCTTCGGGTATTGCAATAAATGTTGAACTCCAAAAAGGATAGATTAGGGTTTTTCCCCCGGCGCAACAGCAATAATTTCAGTAAGAGGATTATATGTAGTCGTATGTAATTTGTAGTTTTTTATTATATTTTGATTATTTCTCAATATAAAAAACGTGTCAACAACTGCTCCGTCCATACCTTTTTGTTTTATTACGCTGTTTCCTTCCTCAACTGTTTCATTTTCAATATACTCCGTGCCGTATGGTATTGTCTTAATGACTGTTGGGAGAATTGAAACCTTTAAATTAGGGTGTTCGTTGGTTCCATGAATTATAAACCGTATTTTGTTATCTCCGGTAACTGCTCCTTCAATTTTCACAGGCCAATTTGTAGTGTTTGTAAATTGCAAATCCTCCGTTCCGTATGAAACGGCCGCATCCCTTCCCAAAGGGACATACTGAACGATATACATATGGGGGTTACGCTCGGTAATTTTAAGATTTGCTTCCAGTGCTGCGTTGTACAATGTTGAAGACACCTGGCATACCCCGCCGCCAACACCTGTGGCTACCCCGCCGGAAGTATAAATGTTTGCAAGGTGGTAACCTTTGTCAACAGTGCGTTTGCCTACGATTTCATTGAATGAAAAGCTGTCACCCGGCAGTAATATTGTACCGTTTATCGCTTCAACGGCAAGACGTATATTAACCGAACGGCTGCGGTCATTTTGCGTATCAATTGGGAATACTGTTTCATAACCGGACAGGACGTCTCGGAACAGTGATTGTTCAATAGTTTCTTTTGTTATCCCGGGTTTAATAAAATCAACAGGAAGCTCCATTTCAAAAAGATATTTGCCGGACTTGCTTTCAACCTCGGCAACACAGGATAGAAATTCACCCTTCTCAAGAGATCTTCCAATTACTTCAGGAGTAATTCGTACATTGCCGTTTTCAATGCTAATACAGGCATCTTGCGGTTCCCGGACGATTTTTTCATAGAATGAATCGGCATCAATCCTTGTAGGAGGTATTTCATCCACCGGAACGATTACAATGCCGGATTCCAATTTTCTAATCTGTTCAAGCATTCGTTCTCTCAATTTTTCTTTATTTACCTTCTGTCCGCATAAACCGGAACGGATGTAAGCTTTATTTTCCAGAAGGACCAAGGCAGGAGGGACCGCGGGTTTGTATGTTTCAGCATATATGGTATCCTCCAGATCGTTTATTATTTTCATGTCGATACTAACTTCGGTTTCAAGATACAAATGTTTTTTTTTGAAATTGTATATTTCAATCAGCCTTTTTATAAAATTCCCCTGTCTGCCTGGGTTATAGGCCATATTCACTATTGATTCCTTATCTATGCTTATATTAAGGTCCTCAAAGCTTACCTTCAACGGATAATCTTTATGGTAGACGCTTATAACCATCGAAGAGAAATCCCTGTCGTATTTACTATAAATATAATTTTCTAAAGAAGGCTTGTCCATGCCTCCGATATGAATTCCGTCAAGATAAACGCCGGCGTAAACATTAGGGGTGTTTAAAATCGCTTTAACCAGAAAAATAGATGTTATCAGCAGAACTGTAAAAATAATAAGCATTACTACAAGTTTTGTTATTTTTTTATTATCACTGTTTTTTGCAAAACCGGTAATGTAATTTATTTTCATTTTTCCTCCTGTTTGTATAGCAAGTGTCGGTTAAATAGTTGTTCTTATCATGCATAGTTATATATTAAATTTATCGGCAAAAACGCAAATAATCAAGACATTCTAAGATTTTGCGTTCATCCGCACAATAATTTTCAGATGGACCGATAATTGTACAATCGCTTCTGAAAGTTTATTCAACTTTGGACAGTAACTCAAAGGCATATCAATCAGTAAAACTACGGAATAAAAGCAGTTTTGGGTCTACTATAATATTGCTAAAATGACGATATTTATTGTGTGTAAGTATATGGATTATTATTAATTTGTCGAGATTTTGGAAAAATAATAAATATTATCCGGAGGCGGCAAATGGGCATTTTCAACCGGAGGAAACGAATACATTTTAATATAGCTACGCTGAAAAAAAATGACATAACTATCCTGACACTGGATGAGCGTTGGAATAAACTTTTTCAGATTATACCGATAAGCGCCGAGGTAAAAAAACGCCAGGATTCGCTTAACAGGCTTCTTGCGCAGGAATCAAGGCTTTATCAGGAAAAAAACAGCATAGAGCCTGAAAAGAAAAAGGTTATGAATACAATCATGTCCTTAACAACGGAAGCCTTTGAAAAAAACAACGAGGATGCAAAATTAATGCTGCAGAAATCAAAACAAAGGATAGAAGCCCTGAACAAACGGTCGGAAGAACTGGAAGAGGAACTTTTCGCAAAACAGGAGGAAATCAGGAACGCTAATTTCAGGCTGTTAGAAGGAACTGTAAGGCATGTTTACAGTGTAATGCTAAAATCAAGAAGGAAGGAACTGCTGCTTGAAAAAGAAATAGATAGCCTGAAAAAAAAGCTTAAGGAGCTTCAAACCCAAAGACAGAGCATCTCGACAGATTGGACCGTTGTTTATTCTTTTTTTCACGCTCTGCTTGGCGCAGAGGAGCTGACAAAACTGGATCAGCTGTTTTTAAAATCGGAGGTGGAATCATATGAAATTAGCGAATCCGGATCAAATGAAAAGAATTGATCAATTAGCCATAGATAAATATAAAATACCGGGTATTGTACTAATGGAAACGGCGGCGCAGCGTGTTGCCGAAAAAGCTATGGAAATGCTTGGCGAAGACTTCTTAAATAAAAAGACTGTGGTAATTGCGGGAAAAGGGAACAATGGCGGCGATGCTTTTGCAGCAGCACGCCATTTGCATCAGTGGGGTTGCCCGGTTACTGTAATTTCCTTAGCGCCTGTGGAGCAAATAAGAGGGGAACCGGAAATATACATTGGAATACTTGAACAATTGGGAGTTAGCGTTCATTATTTATACCATGAGAATGATCTCCCTGTACTGGAAAAACTGACGGGGGGAGCGTATCTTGTTATAGATGGAATTTTCGGTACAGGCATATACGGTGATATTTCCGGATTTACCGCGAAGGCGATAACCGCTGTAAATAACAGTATCGCGAAAGTGTTGTCCATTGATATTCCATCCGGTATAAACGGAAGAACCGGCCAAGTGTGCAAACTTGCCGTCAAAGCCGATGAAACGGTTACTTTTGCTCTGCCGAAGCCAGGCCTTTTTCAATATCCCGGTGCAAAATACGCGGGCAATATTTCCATCGCCGATATTGGAATCCCTCCCGATGCTGTAAACAAAGTGAATCCGGATGGGCAATTGATTGACTGCAGCATAGTTTTGAAACATTTACCCAAAAGACCCGCCGACGGGCATAAAGGTACATTCGGAAAGCTGATGATAATTTCCGGTTCCGCCGGAATGAGCGGATCGGGAACACTCGCTGCCAGAGCGGCATTTAAAACGGGAAGCGGGCTTGTTTACCTTGCAGTGCCGAAATCCCTTGCGTTTATATACAATGTTGCGATACCCGAAGCGATAACTATTCAAATGCAGGATGATGATGGCATAATCATGCCTGAAAACCTGGAAGCCCTTAAATTTCTTTCAAATACAATGGACGCTGTCGTAATAGGCCCGGGGCTTTCAACAAAGCCTCAGGTTTCCCGCTGGGTAGGAAGCTTTGTCGCAGAATGCAATAAGCCCATCGTGATTGACGCGGACGCGTTAAATATTATTGCCAGGCAGCCGCATATATTGCTTGAAAGAAAAGCTCCAACCGTTATTACTCCGCACCCGGGAGAGTTCTCGCGTTTGACCGGACTGCCGGTTGAAGATGTTCAAAAAAACAGGATTGACGAAGCACTAAGTTTCAGTTCAAAATATAATGTAACGGTTGTATTAAAAGGGGCTGGTACCGTTATAGCAAACCCGGGCGGGGAATACTTTATTAATGCCACAGGACACCCGGGTATGGCTGTTGCCGGTTCCGGCGACGTTCTTGCCGGAATTATAGGCTCCCTTATAGGCCAGGGGGTTAACCATGAAAAAGCTTGCGCAGTTGGCGTGTTTATTCACGGGAAATGCGGAGAAATGCTGGCGAGGCTTAATTCGGGGCAGTCAGGTTTTCTTGCGGGAGAGCTCTGCGGCTTAATTCCAAAAGTTGTGGCAGAAATTGTGAAAGATGCGCAAGCATACGCAGAGTACGGAAGGTGGATTTGCTTTTGAATAGAAAAATGAACAGGGCATGGGCCGAGATAAATCTTGACAATATAGCATATAACGTCAGGCAGGTAAAACGGCGCATAGGAAAGATGACTGAAATGATGGCTGTTGTGAAAGCGGATGCTTATGGGCACGGCGTAATTGAAACTGTACCGACACTTCTTGAAAACGGAGTAAGCCGGCTTGCCGTTTCAATGCTTGATGAGGCAATACAATTAAGAGAGCTTGGAATTAAAGTTCCAATATTGGTATTGAGCTATACCGATCCGGTTAGAGTTGAAGAAATTATTAAGTATAATATTACGCAAACGGTATTCAGCCATGATCTGCCAAGGGCTCTTTCAAAGGCGGCAGTAAAAATGGGAAGGGAAGCCCGCATTCATATAAAAATTGACACGGGTATGACACGTGTCGGTTTTAAACCAGGTTACGGAGCGGTTAAAGATGTTGTTGAAATAAACAGCCTTCCGGGGATAATAATCGAGGGTTTGTTCAGTCATTTTTCTTCTGCCGATGAGGAAGACCCCGGTTTTACGATGATACAATACGAACGCTTTGAAAGCATTGTTAATGAGCTTAACCGGATTGGAATTATTATACCCGTTAAACATATTGCAAACAGTGCGGCCGTAATACGCTATCCTAACCTTGATCTGGACATGGTCCGGCCGGGTATTATTCTTTATGGCTTATATCCGTCCGTCGAATTGAACAATACAGCTATTGATCTTAAGCCCGCGATGGAATTAAAAGCCAATGTGATACTCGTTAAGGATGTGGAAGCCAACGTTCCGGTAAGCTATGGGCGCACCTATGTAACTAAAGATGGGGCAGCGGTTGCAACACTGCCTATTGGGTACGCGGACGGCTATTCGAGGCTGCTGTCGAACAGGGGAAGGGTAATGATTAACGGCGAATATGCGCCGATAATCGGCAGCATTTGCATGGATCAATGCATGGTCGATGTGACGGGCATAAAGCATACCGTGAAAACCGGTGATGAAGCCGTGCTAATCGGGTCACAGGGGGGCAATAATATCACGGCTGATGAGATAGCCAATCTTACAAACACGATCAACTATGAAGTGGTATGCCTTATTGGAAAACGCATACCAAGAGTTTATATCAAAGGCGGAGAGGTTGTGAAAGTGGTAAATTATTTGATTTAGTATTGGTATCGGCGTTGGCGATACCGGTTTGGGGAAATTGAAAGGAAGATGTATGAATTAAATACAATATTGCAATACTTAATTATATACAGGAATAGAAAGACCTGCATGTAACGGACATTTAATTTGACGGGGTTATTAATTAAAAATATAATGAAACCATAAGGGAATATCTGTGGGGTCAAATCCGATATTAGGGAGTGAACTATGTGGAAATTAGGAGAGGAGATATCTTCTATGCGGATTTGAGTCCTGTGATAGGCTCGGAACAAGGCGGCATAAGGCCTGTTCTGGTTATACAAAATGATGTGGGAAACCGGTACAGCCCAACTATAATTGTATC
Organism: Clostridiaceae bacterium; assembly: GCA_012730095.1. GTDB lineage: Bacteria > Bacillota > Clostridia > DSM-8532 > DSM-8532 > DTU069. The sequence goes on along the minus strand of JAAYBO010000247.1, from coordinate 3,445 downwards.
CGCAATTACTTCAAAACTTGACAAGGCAAAACTGCCGACCCACATCGAAATACCGGGCGATTTGTACGGATTGAACAAGGATTCGGTAATTCTTCTGGAACAGGTAAGAACAATTGACAAAAGAAGGTTAAGGGAAAAAGCGGGACATCTGGATGAAATACTTATGTCAAAAGTAAATGATGCGCTAAGTACCAGCTTTGGCCTTGAATCACGGTATATACAATAACTATACATATCGCCGGTCCATATTTTTGGCACTGATAAGAGGCGATTTTGGACAGAATAAAAATATGCTTAAAGGCCATTGATTGAAACCTGAAGTTTATATTTTGCAGGGGGTCTACAAAAGATGAACAAAAATAAACGTGTTCTATTTATTGTAATTGCTTTTATATGTGTAACTGCAGCTTTCACGGCGGCGCATGCCGCCGCTACATCGGCGCAGCCCGGAAGTGAGTTTGATCCGCTGGTTACGAAAAGTTATGTGGATGAGCAAATACAAAAGCTTTCACAAAAAATAGGGAGCGGATCGAGCGGGTCGGCCAGACCTTCAACCGGGACAGGTTCGGGAAGCGTTGATGAGCAGGTTATTAATAATCTAAGAACCGATGTTTCAGATCTGACAAGCCTTATTATTGAGGCGTATATGAGAATTCAAAGCCTTGAAAAACAGAATATGGAGCTTATTCGAAAGGTTGAAGAACTTGAGCAGGGTTTTACCGTAGTTGAAGCGGCAAAAGGACAGAGAATACTATTGGGCGCCGGTGCCGAAGTTATTGTAAGAAGCGGTGAAGCGTTGGCGGTACAAGGCGAATTAGGAGGCCTTGCCGATGTAACCGCAGCGAAGGATCTCACCGGCGGCATGCAGATTACAAACCAGCATCTGCTTATTTCTTCACGAAAGGACGGAAGGGGCTTACAGGTTGTTTCCGATGTGGTTTTCCTTTTGATCCGCGGCGGCTATACAATAGAATAAATAAAAAAGTTTAAGTATCCGTGCGGGCATTCATATGCTGAAAGGTAGAAATATGTGGAAGAAAAACGGTGTTCGAAACATAATAATATTGGTTTTGTTTTTAATAACCTTTTGGTTTGGAATCCGGCCTATTATTACCGGTGAGGAATATGAAAACAGGGCTAAGAAGGTGAAAGGTGCTTTAGGCCGCGATGAATACGCCCTTGTCGTGTTCGGATCAGAACCGGAAGGCATAGCCGCGGCTCTGTCCGGTGCCAGAATGGGCCTGAAAACGCTCCTTGTTACGGAAGACATTGATCCCGGAGGCTATATAAAATCCGGGCTTATTTCATACACATCACCTGACTATGCGACACTAAACGGTGAAAAAAAGAAATTGAATACCGGCATTTATACCGAGCTTTTTGGAGATACCGGCGGGAATTTTTCCCTTGAAGACTATATACATACTGTTATAAAAAAACTTGAAAGAGAATCAAATCTTGATGTTTTTTATAATGCCGGTATTTTATCGGCGCAGACCAATCGTAACGTTGTCGAAAGCGCGTCTGTTTATTACAACGGCGAAACAAAGCAAATAAAGGCGTCTTATTTTATTGACGCGACCGAAGACGGCAAATTTTTGGCGATGTGCAATGTGCCGTATTTTACGGGATCAGGCGATATTGGTGTTCCAAATGCTTATATGCCGGTCTACTATAATTTTATAATCTCGAATGTGAAATGGAAGGACATAGAAAGCATAAGGAAGCAAATGCAGGATATGGACGATTTCCGGCAAGTTTTGGAGCAATATGAGAGGGTCAGCAAGAAAACAAAAATCTCAAATCTCAATTTTATCGGCCAGCCTAATGACAATATGGTAATTAGCGGTATAAGAATGAGACAGGTTAATGTGGATGATCCAATAGCTTTGGAAGCTGAATTAAGGGATGCGCTTACTGAGGCTAAGACGCTGACGGCGTTCTTGAAATACGCTTTTGTCCCGTTCGAGAATTGCTCGTTCAGAACAGGTGCCTCCAGTTTTTACATACCGGAATACCGGCATTTCAGCGGGAGATACCGGCTTTCTGTCGAAGATGTGCTCGAAAACCGGAATTTCCGTACAAAAATTGTGCTGGCCTCCGCCCCGGTTGATGGGGAAAAATTTGTAAGCCCTGAGTTCTCCGAGGAGTATACTTATATAATAGGCGCACCTAAAGTATATTCAATCCCGCTTGAGTGTTTTATTGCGCAGGATCTGGATAATTTAATGATGGTTGGAAAAAAGGCGTCGTTTTCTTCACTGGCATCAACCAGTGCCGGACGAATGCCCGTGAGCATAACCAGCGGGGATGCATTGGGAGTAACAGCCGCATATTGTTATCTTCACAGCCTTACGCCGGCAGAGCTCGCCGAGTCTTCGGATAAAACGCTTGAAGAATATCAGAAACTGCTGAAACGGGCGGGCATTACCATTGTCGATTTTGACGAACCGAATCCGAATAAAGATCACTGGGCATGGCCGTCGGTTAAGGTGTTAACGGAATATGGACTTGTTGCCGGAGGAACTGAAAATGACTATCTGTTTGATATCGAGGCCAGCCAGGAAAATCTTGCGATACTTATAATAAATATGATTGTAAAGGTTTTGCCAGATATGTATTCGCTTGATTTGGATACAAGAATTCGCGCTTATGCGGTCAATGAAAGATTAACCGGAGAAAAAGCGTGTGAAATCGTTCTTGAAACCCTTGATATTTCGTATGCGCAGGGAAATGCATTTGCTGAGGCTGAAAAACGGGGAATTATTTCAAAAAATATCCTTGAACGAATAAGTCCCGGCAAAGCCGTTACACTGGACTTGGTTTATGTTCTTACCGTAGATTTGATTAACCGGATGAGATAGTCTTTTTGACCGGAATTCCCGGTTCAGATCTCGCCGTCCTCTAAAAAATCAGCAATAAGTAAATCCACAAATTTTCCATAGCTTTGCAGTCCGTCGGGCTGATTATTGCTCTTTAGATAATAATCATTTATATCATCCGCAATTTTTGTAATCCTTTCTTTTTTATGTGTGTCCCAGAAATTCCTTATATAGCGTTGATCGGCTTTTATTTCGTCAATCAGAAGCGACGATATTTCTTCATATAAATGCGGAGAGTGTCGGTATAATTCATTGCCCGCATAAGTAATTGCGGATAGATATCCTGAATATTGAAACAGTGGGTCGGTATGATATTTACATGCTAAAAACCCGGTATAGTTTGCTTCATCTTCAAACGTAATGCCCATTTGGTGTGCGATTTCATGGCATGCGGAATGCGGCAGCGTAACTAATGGAGGTTCTATGTTTATGTTTGGCTCGCCGGTTAAAAAGCTGTACACTCCGGCATATCCGGATATGGTTTGAATACGGGAAAAAATAAGGCCTTTTACCCTTACGCGTTTGGAATGAAAAAAGGGATATATGTCAGAAAGCGGCCGGTA
>JAAYBO010000246.1 GCA_012730095.1 Clostridiaceae bacterium | reverse complement strand
TTTTCAGTCATTTTCCTTATCATGCTATTTTGCTCAATTAAATGCGTATCTATAACCAATCCTAATGCCAGACGGTTTTTCTGCATATTGTAAAGCTTTGCAAAGTGCCGGCTGCAAAAGCCCTTCCGGTTCGTTTCAATACGGCTGTCCGATTCCATCATAGAAGGACCGAGAGTATATTCAACAGCGTCGCTCTCAAGTTTCTCTTCAAGCAGGCATATCGGGCACTCACAGTCCTCGCGAAAAGCTTCGGTGACAGGTATCGTATAAATTCGTTCCTTCAAAAAGAATCCACCTTTCAAATACATTTTTGTTTTTCTTGCAGGGATTTTATCTGATTAAAAAAAATTCTTTTTATTTTTAAGGAATTGAACCATATTATAATTTATACTCAGGTTTAATCTCTTACACATAATTCGCTATTATTGTAATAATATGTCCTGCCAAGACTCTCCTCAACTATTTCTTCAGAAAGGTCTTTAATTTCAATACGCACCTTAGGATGTAATCTTGTTTTTGCTATGACAGCCCCTTCACCAGGGGTCTTCAAATAATCGATACAGTTCCGGCGTTCAAGTTCATAATCCCTTATTTCTTCCCTCGTTAACGCATACTCATCCAGGATCTTGGCATAGGACGCTCTTTGTTCGGGTGTAAGCGACTGCGCACTATTATACGCCTGGATTGCCTGTTTTGTTTTGCTCATTTTTTTCCTTGCGGTTTCTAATTTTTCAGTTATATAGTTTAACTGGTCTTTCATCTTATCCCTGTCGAAACCTTTTACTTTAACTATCGTGCGTATTTCCGCCCTGTTTCCTATTTCAGCGGATTCAACACGGTAATCCGCTGTAATTTTTCCTCCTACAATCCTTCCCCTGCTTCCTTCAACAATTACCTGCTTTGCCGTTATATTGGCGTTCATCGCATAAAAACCAATATATACCGTTCCATCACATTCAACAACGACATCCTTAAGATATTTAACATAAAGGTTTTTGCTGCAGCGGACAAAAGCTTTATTTTGCCCTGCGATTCCACCTCTAATATATATGTTCCCATCCCTGCTGTCAATTTTATTTGCCGCTCCAACGCCATACTCCCCCATTATTTCTATATCCCTGTCGGCTGTAACGGCAAAATTGTCTTCTATCGTTCCTTTCACAGTTAAATAACCACTGAAATCAACATTCCCGGTTTTAAAATCCACATTGCCTTTTATCTCAAGACAGTCATAAACACTGATACTGTCGCCTTTATAACAAACCGCCCCGCTTTTTCTTGCATACAAGGTTGTTACACCATTTATGTATTCTTCCCTTACCGATGCCCTGTCATAAAAGAGGGGGAGCATTTTACCAGGTACCTGATTGATTTGTTTGCCGGTCACTGCCTTGCCCGGCATACCCGGCGTCGGGTCTTTTCTGTCACCTAACCAGTCTCCCTCCTCTACGTGATTTATAAGATTAAGCTCATAGTGATTTACCTTGTCATTATCAATTACCTGAGGTTTTGGCCCTTCTATTTCATACAGCCGGATAACCGAATCCTCTCCATTGATCGGAGGAATGCCTTCGGCTATAAGAATCTTCTTATAATTTTCAAGTTTTCCATACAGCACCCCTGAGTTTATACCATATACAACATCCTTTTCAGCTAAGGCGTTAACAATCTCTTCAACAAGCTGCTTTCTATATTCCGGCTCTAATTCCGCTTCCGGAACATTCAAATACAGATAGGCTTTTATCTGATCAGGCGTAACTTCCACTGTTACGCGTTCCTTTTCTTCACCAAATAGAACGGGTTCATCCTGGACTTTTGACAATACGTCTTTTACAGTAAAAAAACTTGTGATCTTTATTTGCGGGAACTTTTTGATAATTTTGTTAAAATCATCAGCAGACATTCCGGTGCGAAAACTTTTTAAATAAAAACCTTTTTCATCCTTTGTTATCTCTATAAAACTGTCTTTATACACTGGACCATCCATAGCTTTTCCTCATTTCAAAAACTTAAAACCGCCAGCCAAAGAAATCGCTTCAAAAAGAATTCAATATACTGTTTTGTTTTAGTAATTCATACTTTTTAAATAAGTCATTCCAAACTTTAAAATATGCCGCCCCGGAAGATAAGTAAGAGGCACCTTCTGCCTTGTTTTTTTCTATAAGTGCATTTTACAATTATCCTTGACAAATTTCAATAGAATTAATATGAATGTGCTATTTTTGGTGTATAATTGTTAAATAAATGTGTAAATTGTATTATTGAGGAGGAAACCTGTTTGTTCCGTATAATCTCATCGCAATATAACAACCTTAAAGTAGAGATAAGTGATTTTAACCCATACCATACTTTTCTGTGCGGCCAGTGTTTCCGCTGGAACGTAAATGAAGATGGTATCTGGACCGGCATTATTTTTGATCTCGGCGTAAGACTTGTTTGGGACGGAAAAACATGTACGTTTCTGAATATGAGTAAATCAGAATTTATTGATAACTGCGTATATTATTTTGATTTAGACACCGATTACTGCAAAATAAAAACGTATCTTGAAAAAAAAGACGAAAATCTGAAAAAAGCGATTTCCCATGGATACGGAATACGCCTTCTAAAACAGGATTTCTGGGAAACACTGATATCTTTTTTAATTTCACAGAACAATAACATCCCAAGAATCAAACAGATCATTGAATCGTTGTGCTCCCATTTCGGACTGCCCGTTAAGGGCGGATTTACTCAAAAAACCTTTCCCGGAATTTCAGCTTTGGCAAACGCGTCATTGAGCGATTTAAATATATGCCGCGGAGGTTATCGATGCCGCTATATTTCAAAAACAGCAGCGATATTAAATCAAACGCCTTTCATGCTAAGCCATATACAAAAACTTCCCCCGGCCGAGATTAGAAAATTCCTTTTATCTCTTCCCGGAATAGGTGAAAAGGTCGCGGATTGCATTCTTCTATACAGTGGGCTCGATCGAAGTGTATTCCCCATTGATCGCTGGGTTAAGCGTGTCATCGAGACACTCTACTTTAAACGCGAAACCGATGTTAATTCAATCAGGGAATTCGCCCGGGATTATTTCGGTGATTATGCCGGCATCGCGCAGCAGTACCTTTTCTACTATGCCAGACAGCAGAAAATCGGTATTTAGCCCTTCTTACGCGTATTTTGCTCGATGTCTTCTGTCTGCTATGCGGCTAAGCACAAGCATAACAGCAAACGATAATAATACGGTAAAAATAACATAGATCCACGGGTCATTAAATACGGCCATGAAAGCGCGGATATATGTGCCCGCAAGCAAAGTTACGATAACCATGATCATAAACGATTTAAATGTATCCGCAAACCCAAGTTCTTTAAGCATTATGACAAAGGTTGCCATGCACGGAAAGTAGATAATCAATAAAGTGACTCCTACAACCATTTGCGCACCGCTTATATTAAGAGGTTCAAGCAAAGCGACTGCGGCATCCTTTCGTACAATGCCTACCACAAATGACGCAACCGCGCCCTCAGGCAGCCCGAAAATACCTGTAATAACCGGGGCTGCAAGTTTTCCAATAAAATCCATAACCCCAAGAATTGTTAATATATTTACAAAAAGTATCCCGCCCAACACATATGGAAAAGCGTCGGTTAAAAAACCGTATATCCTTGAGCCGAGATTTCTTAACTGTACCTTAAAAGCGGGCAGCCTGTACGGCGGTACTTCCATGATTAACGTGTCCGTCGTCCCCTTTACAAAAAAGCTCAAAACCGAGCCCAATACGAGCCAAACGGAAAGAATTGTTCCAAGGATAGCAACAACATATCCCGTACCGTATGTCGCCGTGATTGAGAAAATAATAGCGGACTGGGCAAAGCATGGAATCGTAATCGCTGTCAAAGTTGCGGTTATAAATCTTTGACGGCGCGATTCAATATTTCTTACCGCTAAAATTCCGGGGATATTGCATCCCATTGCAAGCATCATAGGTATGATTGAAAACCCGTGAAGCCCCACTCTGTGCATAAATCGATCAAATAACACGGCAAGCCGCGGAAGATAGCCCAAATCCTCCAAAAACCCCAATACTATATAGAATATTAAAATGTATGGAAGAACAATTCCGATTTCCAGAAAAACACCCGTTGTCAGAACGCCCATAGCCGCCTCATAATCGATAGTTTCCCCGGAAATATCGCCGATGAGAATCTGATGCAGCACTCCCCCGCCGCCTAAAACCCGGCTTAATGACATAATAAGAGGAGTATAGAACCTTTCAAACAATTGTTCCATAAGGCCTATCAGATATTCACCGATTCCAATAATCACTCTGAAAATTGCTATTATCACTAAAATCGCGATGGGTATACCATAAAAAGGATGAATGCTGATATCCTGAAGCCTTTCAAGGAATGTATGCCGCCTGTGCTCCAGGTTTTGAACGGCGTTTATTATTTCACCAATCGCCGCCCAGCGGTTCTTATATTCCCGTTTTGTAACGGATTCCGGCGGATAGTTCATTATATATTCAATCAGTTTGTCTATTCCCTCTCCGGTAATACCGGTTGTAGTAACTACCGGAACGCCAAGCATCTTTGAAAGCTTTTCCGGATCTATTGAAATTCCTTTGTGGACAGTATCGTCCCACATATTTAACACAACGACAACAGGCTTATTCATCTCAAGCAACTGCAGGGTAAGATTTAAGTTTCTTTCAAGATTTGTTGCGTCAACAACATTGATAATGATATCGCCTTCCGGCAGCAGCTGGCACGCCACTTTTTCGGCTTCACTCAAAGGATCAAGCCTGTATGTTCCCGGCACATCAATCACTTCAAATTTTTCGGTGGAACCAACACTGCAGCCTTTGCAGCTGCTCTTACAGCATGACGCGCAGGAGGAGTTTTTTCTCAAAACCGTTAATATTCCTGCTGCATAACTGACAGTTGTGCCGGGATAATTTGAAGTTCTTACATTTATTCCTGTCAAGCTGGTAAATATAGCACTTTTTCCAACATTCGGGTTGCCCATAAGCAGTATTTTTTTCATAATATGTTTCATCCTTTTGTAACACTATCGGAGAGTTGAAACTACCCGCCCATGCTATCCCTGTGTGATGAACTGCCAGGTAATTTCTTCCGTTGTTTTAAGCTAACCGTTATACTAATTTTAGATACATTAATCCGTGTTTTTAACGATAATTCTGTTTGCCATCCCGGCCCCAATAGCTATCTGTGTGTTTCCGGTCTGGACAATAACAGGGCCTCCGGCCGGAACCGCGCTTTTTTTAGTAACGCGGCTTCCTTCACGAAGCCCCATTGACTCAAGTTTTGCGTGGATACCATGTCCGCCATTAATCGTAGTAATAATCGCTTCTTCCCCAATTTTCAAATCCGTCAGCGTCATTCCGTTATACCTCCAAGCTGTAATTTTAACTGTCTGTTGCTAACCGTAAAAATTTAAATATACATAATATTATCTTCTAAAATGAAGGTTATCATTATTGATAATGATTGTCAATATCTTTATTCTTACTAAAGGTAAGGTGGTTAAAGTTTTTTCTTCCTTCCGTTATTTTGCTATGATATAATTGTCACAATGAAAAAAGGGAAGCTCACATCGGATAATGCAGGGGGCTTTAAAATTTCAAAATAAGGAGCTTTTTGTTATGGAACATCTTTTTATTGTAAATCCCGCGGCAGGAAAAGGTAATACGTTAAAAATAGTTCCTGAAATTGAGAATTTAATGAAAAAGCTTTCTTTTCCTTACAAGATAGAAATAACCCAGGCGCCCGGACATGCTTCACAAATAGCCGAACAGTACATAAAGGCCAACAAAACGATAAGAATATATTCTGTCGGCGGTGACGGAACGATGAACGAAATATTGCAGCCAATGGTAGGTACCGACGCATCTTTAGGGATAATTCCGGCGGGAACGGGAAATGATTTTATAAAAAGCTTCAGTATGAAAAAGGACCCTGTTAAATTACTGCCCTTTATCGTGCATTCAGATCCAATACCCGTTGATGTATGCAAGTTTAACAACCGGTATTTTTTAAACATTGCTTCCGTCGGCTTTGACGCGGACGTTGTAGCGATGACCGGATACCTTAAGCGGCTGCCTTTAATAAAAGGAAAAGTTGCCTATATTGGCGGAATTTTGCTGTCGGTCATTGGCCTGAAAAAAATTGAAGCGGATTTTGTTATTGATGGAACTGCGCTTAATACCAAAACAATGTTATTGTCGGCTTTTGCAAACGGTCGCTATTACGGGGGCGGAATGATGCCTGCTCCGAATGCTGTTCCTGATGACGGATTAATTGATTTTTGCATAATAAATGATATTAACAGGCTGAAATTACTGCGATTTTTCCCCAAGTTTATAAAGGGAACACATATACATATGAAAGAAGTATTAATTAAACAGTGCCGTTCACTGGAAATGAAAAGCCCCAAACCTGTACATGTTAACATGGATGGCGAGCTTTTCCGGCTATCGGAAGCAAAAATAGAGATCCTGGAAAAAAGCCTGAATTTTATAAAGCCTATATAAACAACGTTTATTTTTACAGAAAGCAGTAATTTTTCTTCCGCACAAAGCCCCGTTATTTTAACGCACTGAACTGCAATATTTTATCAGCAAGAATCCTTGCACAGTCTTCTATGGAATATCTTTCGGTGTCCAGTACAAGATCAGGCGATGGGGGTACTTCATACGGAGCTGTCACACCTGTAAAATCCGGAATTTCTCCCGCTCTTGCTTTTTTATACAAACCTTTCGGATCTCTTTTACAGCATGTTTCGACATCAGCCTTAACATATACCTCAATAAAACTGTCACCTGTTTTTTCCCTTGCCAGGCTCCTCATTGAAGCAAGCGGTGAAATAAATGACGCAAGAACGATTAAACCGGCGTCAACAAAAAGCGCGCATACTTCCGCCGCGCGCCGGATGTTCTCAAAACGGTCCTTTTCGGAAAAACCAAGGTCACTGTTAAGGCCATGCCTTAAATTATCACCGTCAATCCTGTATACGGCTTTACCCATTCCAATAAGGATTTTTTCGGTTTCTACGGCAATTGTTGATTTCCCGGACGCCGAAAGACCGGTCATCCATACCGCAACACCTTTTTGACCTAAAACGGAAAACCGGTCGTTCCGGGAAACTTTTCCTCTGTGAAAAGTAATGTGTTCATTTTTCATCCGGCATTCACTGCCCCTTCCTCATGTTTCACTTTCTTTTTAATGAAACCTGTTTCCATTTTATATGAAAAAATACAGGAAGGCAAGAATCGCCGGAGCACCTCTGCGGGCTGCACCTAAAGCGGTATTACATTCACTGCCTGCATACCTTTTTGTCCGTGCTCAATATCAAATTCAACCCGTTGGCCTTCATCAAGCGATTTAAAGCCTTCGGATTTTATTGCTGAAAAATGAACAAATACATCGTCTCCATCATCTCTTTCGATAAAACCGAAGCCTTTCTCAGCGTTGAACCATTTTACTGTTCCTATCACTTTTACACCTCCAAAAACATTAGCATAATTATTATGTCGACATTATCGTCGGTTTATGTGAGTTTATTATTGAAAGTTTATGAAAAAAACCGCCAGGCGGGAATATTATGGTATTATTGATCTTTTTATTCATATGTAATATAATTCCCTGTAAAGCCGGTAATAATTGTATCCGGCACTTCCAATAATACTGTTGGTTGACCTTTTTACCGGTATTTACGCGCAGGAAATCGCATGCGATTTTTTTAGTGCGCTTTTTGCATGATAGAGGAGAATATTATGAAGATAATTATCATCGGGGATGGAAAAGTAGGGTACAGTTTGGCCGAAAACTTATCCGCCGAAGGCAATGATGTCGTTGTGATCGATAAAGACCCCGAAGCATTAAGAAAAGCGGACGAATTTCTCGACGTTATGTGCATAAAGGGAAACGGCTTAAGCACTAAAGTACTGATTGAAGCGGGAGTAAAAGAAGCACAGCTTCTTATCGCCGCAACCGCCAGTGACGAAATGAATATGGTATGCTGCCTGACTGCCAGAAAATTGGGTGTCGCCCATACTATCGCCAGAATCAGAGATCCCGAGTATGCCGACGAGCTTTCGCTTTTAAAACATGACCTTGGCCTTGATATGGTTTTTAATCCCGAACGGGCCGCAGCACGGGAAATATCAAGGATGGTAAGGTTTCCTCAGGCGGCAAACATTGAAATATTCGCCCGGGGGCGCGTTGAGCTTGTTGAAATCCGTATTGCAAAGGGAAATTCCATTATAGGCATGCAACTAAAGGATATTGCCGAGAAAATTTCCTCGTCGATATTAATAGGAGCTGTAGTCAGAAATGACGAAATTATCATACCAAAAGGCGATTTCCGTATTGAAGAAGGAGACATTGTCCACATTGTCGGCAAGCCCGCAATAGTATCGAATTTTTGCAGGCAAATCGGCATATACAGCCACAAGATAAAAAATGTCATGATCACCGGCGGCGGAAG
>JAAYBO010000245.1 GCA_012730095.1 Clostridiaceae bacterium | reverse complement strand
CACTCTTCTAAGCACTAAATTATTTGCCCTTTTTCTCCACTCTATTCTGCTGTCAATGTCCGATTTTCAAATTACTTACATTTCTGTAATATCAACTCGTTGTTTTCATAACTTTTTTGACACTACCGTTTAGCTTCCCTGCCAGTATTTCGCGGGAAGATGGCCTGTCTCGACCTATATGATTATAGCATTTTTCAAAAGGCTAGTCTTTACTAAACCATCGTTGCAATCTTTCCTTATTAGGCCTTGCGTCATCCAATAAGAAGTCAGCCCAATCAAGTCTTTGTTTGTCTGTATTTTCCTGCCAGTATAGTAAACGGTCGCTATTATATGCTATTTTTTCGCTTACCGGCTTTTGAAAGTTGTCTATTCCATATTTCAAGACTGTGCTGTCGTTTTTTATGTTTTATTTCTACATCTGAGAACATGACAGCCCTCCAAAAATCTAAGCCGTTTCTAATTCATATAATTCTACAATCAAGGAAATTAGTAATCATCGATATTTCCCTTGGACATACTTTTCTTTTGCAATCTGTATATATCATTCGATATCACCGGTATATCTGTCTTGCATTTTTATGCATCTCTTTTTATTGCATATTAATTATAATGCAATATGAAAACAAATTGCAAAGGCGCTTATTACGGTTTATTCCGATAATATGTAGATGTGGTATCAGAAATGATTAGGTATATAGCTTCCCTATAACATCTTATACCTTAATAATTCAGCAATCTATGCTGAGTCTTTTACGTCTGTCTTTCGACCAGGTACAGCCTTTATATGTTGGGCATTTACTGCCAGTAAAAGGTCAATTATTATCTCTTCCTGACAGGTACATATATTGAAGATGAATGCCCCTGGTGAAAACGGAATATTTCACATTTGCTTTTATCACGGATATAGGTTTTATTTTTTTCAAAAAATGCTTTATCAATTAATGCATATAAAGGATCAGGATCGTCATTGTTTATTTCCAGTTGAGTTATATGAACATACAAACCGCCTTTTAGTGTTAAAGTATCGATACCATCCGGCAAGTTATCATAATCAGCGACTTGTGCCCCAAAGCAGTTATAACATTTGCCATCCTCGTAATAGTCAAATCCGATAAAATCCTGGGAGTAATATTGCCTGCCTGGCAATTTTTCGACAGCTTCCATATATTTTGTGAAGTATTCCACTATTACATTTATACCAAGCGAAGCATCTCTTTTTACACCTATGAATTTGATATCCGGCAGTGATACAATCTCATAACATATTGAATCATACTTCTCGTCTTCTGTTTTTGGAATTTTAACCGGTTCATACGCATAGAGAACATCAGCGTTATTGTTCAAAATATGATACGGCAGACATTCCTTGTTATGTACATACTCAGTACGTTCTCTAAAATCCTTTAAAAAGTACTCCCATAGCTGGTATCTTTCGAATTTATCAAAGTTATTATTTCTTAATTTCGCAAATTTACCGCCCTTGCAAACGCAAGTAACAGTATTTTCAGGCAGCCCTTCAGGCAAATTCTCAAAACTGTCAACTCCGATACCAACAATATAGTCAAACCATCCGCCACCGCGAACATTGCTCATAACACCGATATATTGCCCGGGGTTTTTGTTGTTGACCATATTTTCAATTATTTTCACCGTGCCGTCTTTTATATATTTTTCTGCAATTTGAAGAAATCCCAGTCTGCTTTCATTGGTGAAAACCGTTTTAATTCCGATGATTTTCATTTCGTTTCTTTCTACAATACTGCAATTATCGCTGATTTCATCCAGGATAACTTCCAAAGAATTATTGATTGTTTGATTTGTCATACTTCGGTACCCCTTTCTATTATCGTTTCTATAAGGTTATTTTCAGATATTAATGCAATTCTTACAAGCAAACTTTTTTCGTTAGTAAATAGTGGATAGCTTCTGCTTTAACCTTTGTAATTCGTTTTTTACTTGAAAACACCCATTTTCTACCGTTAATATATCTTACATGACCTGACAATAGTGTGTCATATTAAAAAAGGCACAAAAAAATGTTTGAGTAGACAGATTAAATACATTCCAGTAAACCCAGTATAATCGCATATAGCCTTGTAATCAAGACAATGCTTAACATGGCCCGAGTTGATGAAATTGATGCCTAATTTTTTGATAAAAAAATATTCAGATGTATTAAAAGTGTAAACATTAAAGTACCCCTTTGACTTTCCGTGTCTACTCCGTTAGACTAAAACTATAGGTCTTTCTGAAGCTTGTAAGCCTCAGTCTGACGGCACATGGTGATGGTCTTCGGTGAGGTGGGCATGAAAGAAAGGGTGAAACATATGATGAATTATAGGAAGCCGGCATTTTGGATTATCATTGCCGCCTTGGTTACCTGCATCGTGGTTGCGGTCTGCTTTTTGATAAATCCAAAAGGCTCTGATTCCAAAAGAATAGATCCCTTTGGAAAATACTATAAAGTAGGAGATATCATTTTTGAGTCAGGCGCATATTCCTTCAGTTATACAACAGAAACTGCACCAAAGTATTGCGTCACAAATGAAAAAGAGTTATTGGTATTGGAGGACATAAGTTCCACCAACTGGCTGAATGTTGGTAAATTTGAAGAAGTCGGGTTAACGAAAGACAATTTTGATCGATACTTTCGGGGAATTCGCGGCTCTGCCAGCAGTCTGCGCAGAAATAATCAAAAAGCCTGGTGTTTGTTGGTAACTGACTTGCCAGACACGGTATTCTACTATTTGCTTTTGCAGAAAAACGGAGACGTATATCTTACTTACGGTTATTATGACGCTTCAGAAAAGGACGATCCCTACTCTGATGATACAAGCATTCGGTGGGTGTTTAGTCTGGATGAAGATGATTCTGTTCAATCAACTGCAACAAAATGGTTCGACAATCTCCACGGTAATGAAATGACATGGGACGGCGTGCGTGAAATCAATATTGATGCATTTCCGGGGGTAACCTTCCGTTGGCACGCCGAGAAGCTCGAAGCAGTAGCCGACAAAGAAACAGTTACGCTTTACGCAGGTATGCCGATCTGGAACGTCTACTTCTGTGATCTGACAGGAGACGGAAAGCCAGAGCTTTGTTCGACAATCAGCATTGGCTCCGGAATCATAGATAACCGCATTATTGTCTATGATTATGCCGGAGGTGTAAGCTATGAGTTGTCTGACCGCATGAATTACGACTATGTGCTGAATATGAAGAACGGGAAGCTGATTGCAGAAAAGCGGAAATCTATGCAGGAAGAGCTTGTTTCATCCGGCAAGCTTGCGTTTAAGGATGGGACAATTCAGATACAGCCCGACGAAACCGGCCCTAATTCCTCCCAAAAATAAAAGCTGCTTAATCAACAAAATCTCCGACTTTCGACCAACACATTTTTAATTTTCCATCTACACTTTCAGCAATACCAACAAAAATATTATTGGCATCTGCATCGGAAGATAAATAATGTTCTATCATTTTTGTATAAGTTGATGTGTATTGTTTATACATTAATTCTTCCTTTGGTATCCAATAAAATGTGCCCTCATCTGTGTCCGTAAAACTTTTAGTTTTTACTTTGCCGAAATAAATATAAGATTGCCATATGACATCTTTACGTTTACGAATAATGATATATCTTAATTTGAGATCTTCAATGTTTTTACTGGTTATCCCAGTTTCCTCCTTTATTTCTCGAACACAAGCGGAATATGGATCATTGATCCCACCGGGCTCAATTTTTCCGCCAATTCCACTCCAAAAATTTGGCTTTACGTCTCTTTTATGTGTTCTTTTTATCAATAAAAAGCATCCAACGTTTTCCAAAAAAGCACATGTATAATTTAATAATGTTACCCAAACTGATCACCTTCCCCAATTATATAAATAATCACTTTTAATTATCTGCATCGTTAAAACTTCAATTTGAAATTATAAATCAACTTTCGCACGTGATTAATGTGCGCTGAACATTGAAAAATCAATAGTTTCGGGCAATAAGGGACATAGGGATAAGGGACATAGGGACAGGTTTATCGTCCCAATTGTTTTTCAAAAAGCGTATGATAGAAGAAATACGATTAGTTAATCGGTCGGGACAATGTACCTGTCCCCATGTACATTTACCGTACCAGCCACCCATAATCCTGCCTGCAATCCACAATATAATCAACAAACACTGTCTGATCCTTAATTTGATACAGAACTAGATAATATTTTTCAACAAACATCTTATGGTACTTATTTAGTGGGATAAATTCTGCTGTAAGAAATGGGAATCGTTCAGGCATTATAGAAAGAGAGCGAATAGCATTCATAAGATCGCTTTTTGCCTTACGTGCAGCAGTAGGGCTTTTCTGTGCTAAAAAACGTACGTGGCCCGCCAGCATTTGACGGGCACGCTCGGAAACAATAACTTTATACTGAACCTTCTTTTCCATGTTCCACCTCGTCAATAATGCTTTCGAGATAGCTGTCCAGCTCATCCGGTGTAACTCCGGCACGGCCAGCCAAGCGGTCTTCCTCAACAGCCAGCAGTTCTTCCCTTAGCTTCAGCATTTTTTCTCGACGGGTAAAAGCTTCTATATCCATAACCACGAGATCACCCTCGCCGTTCTTGGTGAGAAAAACAGGTTCTCCGGTGGACTTACACAAAGCTGCAATT
>JAAYBO010000244.1 GCA_012730095.1 Clostridiaceae bacterium | reverse complement strand
ACGAGGCTCAAAAACAAGCTTCCGCCTGACATTCGGTATGTGCTTTGTCAACCAAGTAAACGAAACACCCGAAGCAGGACCCGCGGGAATAATGTACGAACTTTACTATCTGAACTATTGTACAATAACGTCAACAAAGAGCTTCATTTGCAAGAGCTGTACAGTTCAGCTCGGGCAAGTCGAAACTCGCAAAAATGCTTTGAAATGTTTTTGTATGAAGCATTTTTGCTCAAACAGTCGACTTGCTTGTCCTCGCTCTGACTGTACATCTCTATGCTGCATTTTCGCTATAGTTTCCGTTATTGTACAATAGTTCTTCTAATTACTGTGCGCCTGAATCTAATAATTTTGGAACGTAAAGATATTATGGTTATACTAACTGCTTGCCGCAAATGGAATAAAAAACGTCTTTTTATGGTTATTGCCTGTGTTATACTGCTTATTTCTTCAGCATTGTTTTTTCATGCGCGTAAAAGGCAGACCATTATTTTGTATTTTACCGGTGACATACTCCTTGACAGGGGAGTTATGAAGTATGTGGAACAATATGGCTACGATTATCCTTTCCTTAAGATTAAAGATACTCTCAAAGACGGCGATATTGTCTGCGGTAACCTTGAAGGGCCGTTAACCGAAGGAGGTATCCCTTCTTTAAAGGATCCGAGGTATATTTTCAAATTTCCGCCCTCTATTGCGCAGAACCTTAAAGATGCCGGGTTTAACATGCTAAACCTTGCAAATAACCACACGATGGATCACGGTGCAAAAGGGCTTAGAGATACGATGGATACTCTTAATAAATGTGATATTGAATGGTTTGGAGCGGGAGACAATGCAGAAAAGGCAAGGTCACCGGTGTTTATAAATATAAAGGGAACAGTTATCGGTTTTATTGGTTATTCCGCTTTCCCGCCGGAAGGGTATTTTTATACATCGGAAAGACCAAACATATCAATGCTCGATGAATCAAGTCTTGGCGAATCAGTTGCCGAAGCACGAAAGAAATGCGACTTTCTTGTTGTATCTTTTCACTGGGGCAGAGAATTTGATCCGTATCCCGATGATATCCAGAAAAATGCCGCGCATATTGCCGTCGATAGCGGCGCGGATATTGTGATAGGCCATCATCCGCACGTATACCAGGGTGTGGAAGAGTACAATGGGAAGTTTATTTTTTACAGTCTTGGCAATTTTATATTTGACAAACAAATCCCGCCGGGTACCGATAAGGGAGCGGCAGTAAAGCTGTATATTCAAAACGGCAGGCTGAAAAACCTGGATGTGCTGCCTGTAAAGATAACGGAATGTCAGCCTGAGATTCTTGAAGAACACGCGCAAACACACGGAAAACCATAATGGTTTTATTGCGGGCTTAACAAAACGTAAGAACTTCCCGTCTCCATGGCCGTATTATTAACTATTGCTAAAGTGTGCGTCAAACAGAAGCGGACAGCTTCGCTTTGGATTTCATTTTTTGATGTTTCGGCAGCTTCACTGTAAAGGTTGTCCCGTGTCCAACTTCACTTTTTACACTGATTTCGCCCATGCACAAGTCCACAATACGCTTGACAATTGAAAGCCCGAGACCGTTTCCGCGTTTTGAACGCGATTTATCACCCTGATAAAATTTATCGAACATACGCTTTATTGTGGAGCTATCCATACCATTTCCATTATCGCTGATTTCAAATATGATATTGTCAGCCGTTTCATCACAAACAATTGTTATCGTTCCATGGTCGTTCGAGTATTTTATCGCGTTGTCAATAAGGTTAATCCAAAGATGAGAAAGCATTTCCTGATTTGCGCAGATATATATACGCCTAAGATTTAGATTTATTTCAATATTCCTGGCGCTCCACTGCTTTTCAAGAAGAATTATGCAGTTTCTTATTTGCTCGTCAAGTTCATATTCTGTTTGGTTGGTTACATACTGCTGGTTTTCAAATTTTGTAAGGAGTAATACATTAGAAGACATATTAGCGAGCCTTTCGGATTCAGATATAATAATTTCGGTATATTCCCGCCTTTTTTCATCAGACAGGTCTTTATTTTGCAATTGCCTGGCAAAGCCGCGTATTGAAACAATCGGCGTTTTGAACTCGTGAGAAAAGTTATTAATAAAATCATTTCTGAACATTTCTATACTGCCCAGTTCTTCAGTCATATTGTTAAAATTTTTTAAGAGAATGGCAATTTCAGAATCACCGTCGATTTCTTTGACACGGACGTTAAAATCTCCCTTTGCAACAATCTTTGTTGCTTTTATAAGCTGATTTATTGGCTTAAAAACCTTCTCAACAAGGGCGGCGGAAATGGTAGTCCCTATCGCTACACTTAAAAGCAGTGTAATAACCGGTGAGAGAATAGGTCTTAGCAAAGGGGCAGGCATAATGCCCATTTTATATAAAATATAAACACATACCGACGTCAGTAAGCCTGATAAAACCATAATGGAGAAAATAAGAAAGACCATGGCAATATTCAACGATTTCACCCTGTTCATACTTTTGTCACCGCCTTATATCCAAGTCCTCTGACTGTTACAATTTCAAAATCGTTATTGTTTTTAAATCTTTCTCGAAGACGGTTTATATGAACATCTACTGTTCTTTCGTCCGTTTCAGAATTCATATCCCAAATCTCATCCATTAAACTGCGCCTGGTAAATATTTTGTTTTGATAAGCAAGCAGTTTATAAAGGAGCATAAATTCTTTATTGGGCAATTCCTGGGCTGTATCGCTTGTAGATACGGTAAACGAGTCATAATCAAGAATTGTATTTCCAACGGTAAGCTTTCGTTCATTTACAATGCGGGAACGGCGAAGAAGTGCGGAAATCCTTAAAAGCATTTCATCTTCATCAACAGGTTTCACCATATAGTCGTCGGTCCCGACGATGAACCCAATTTTTTTATCCGCGAGGGCTTCTTTTGCAGTTACCATAAGAATAGGTATATTGTTACCGCACTGCCTTAAGGTTTTTGTAAACTCATATCCGTCCATGCGAGGCATCATAATGTCAAGAACTATTAAATCAATATGGTGTTTATCCATTTTTTCAAGTGCGTCAACTCCATCTGTTGCGAGGATAACTTCATAACCATTTTGAATCAGTACGGCTTCCATTAATTTTCTTGTATTCTCGTCATCTTCAACCACCATAATGCAAACCATCGAAGTACCTCCTTCTAAGTTTTAAATATTATAGCCGGAAAATTTAAACTCATTGTTAACAAAAGCTCTATTTTTCATATATATTACGTCTTTTACAACGTATAAGTTTATTTGACAGTTAATATTCAGTTAATATTCGCCATATATCATAATAGCATATATATTTTTATTAATGGAAGCTGTATAGCTTTTGCAAATGAAGCTCTTGTTTCCGTTATTGTATAATAGTTAATAAGTTAAATCTGAACTGGACTGTAATGTAATGTATTTTATTATAGAGTGCATTGGAAAAATATTTATTGGATTTGATTTGATTTGGTAAAATAAAATTATTATAATGAGGCGTAAAGGTGTTTCTTACCTTTTAACAGGCGGCGGGCACCTATTAATAAAACCGAACGGAGAGTAAAAATATAAAAAGCTGCTACGGACTGGAGGAGAGCATGGACAATTTTAAATACAAGCTGCAGCGATTTATGTATGGAAGGTATGGTATCGATAAGCTGTATTATGCTTTAATTGTATTAAGTTTTGTCTTATTACTGGTCAATATTTTTGTAAGTTCTTTGATTATAAACATACTTGCATGGATAATCTTAGTGTACGCAATATTCAGGACGTTTTCCCGCAACGTTTATAAAAGGCGTATTGAAAATGAGAAATTTATAAGGATTTGGAACCGTGTAAAAGCTAAGTTTTCTTTCGCTGCTCGCAGAATAAGGCAGTTTAAGGCATACGTTTTTCACAAATGTCCCCACTGCAAGGCAATGCTTCGCTTACCGAGAAAAGCCGGGAAACATAAGGTCGAATGCCCCCGCTGCCACAACGAATTCGATATGCGCGTAATATTGTAACAGGGAAAATACTTCGCTTTGCGACTTGGAACCGTATATATTTATAACTGAATCAACATATAAAGAAAAGGGGATTATCAATATGAGAATATTGGTTGATGCCATGGGAGGCGACAACGCTCCGGATGAAATTGTTAAGGGCTGTGTGGATGCCATCAACTTAAAACAGGGCTTTGAAATCGAATTGCTTGGAGATCGGAGAAAAATTGAAAAGTGTTTTACCGGCAAACAATTTGATCGCAGCCGGATAATAATAACCGAAACCCGTGATGACGTAACAAACTACGATAAGCCGTCAGATGCGATCAGGAAAAAGAAAGATTCCTCTCTTGTAATAGGAATGAAAAAAATTAAGGACAACGCTGCCCATGCTTTTATTTCAGCCGGCAATACGGGAGCAATTCTGGCCGCATCGCTGTTGATTGCCGGAAGAATAAAGGGTATTGTCAGGCCGGCGCTGGCTCCAATCGTACCATCAATCAACGGCCCCGTAATGATAGTAGACGCGGGAATGAACACTCGCATAAAGCCGATAAGTTATTTACAGTTTGCGGTTATGGGTACTGAGTATATGAAGGTAAAATATGGTATGGACAATACGCGCGTCGGCCTTGTGAATATAGGTACGGAAGAGAATAAAGGCAATGAAATTCATAGGCAGGCATATGAAATATTGAGAAAATCACAGGTAAATTTTATTGGAAATATTGAGGGAAAGGATGTGCCTGAAGGCAATGTCGACATTGTGGTTTGCGATGGATTTGTCGGAAATGCTATGCTTAAAGTAATGGAGGGCACAGGGAAGTACTTTTTTAACCATTTGGGGAATATATACTCGCGCAGTATTTGGGGCAAAATAAGCTATCTTTTTGTTAAGCATGAGCTGAAGAAGATAAAAAAACAGGTAGATCCTGAAGAAATTGGCGGAACTCCTATACTTGGCGTTAATGGAATGGTTTTTAAATGCCATGGGAATTCAAAAGCAAAAGCTATTAAAAACACAATCCTTAATGCGTGCAGTGTAAAATACCAAAGCGTTATGGATCAGGTAAAAAACTCTTTTGTTCATATGAAAACTAATGTTCAGACATAATGCGATTTGCAGCTAAGGAAACCGTTAGGCAGCGCCTTCGTCGAACTAAAATTCAAAATGGGGTGATGCTTTGAGGGATAAGTTGACTGATTTTTTTTACAAGTTAAACCGCAAGGATTTTCTTGATGATCAGTACAAGGATTACTCCGACTTTGACAATCCTCTTCCAATAGGCTATGGGCAAACTATTTCCCAACCATCTCTTGTTCTGCAAATGACAAGGGAGCTTGAGCTGGGAAAAAACCATAGGGTTCTTGAAATTGGTACGGGTTCCGGCTATCAAACCGTATTTCTTGCCGAATTCGCAGAAGCGGTATATACGGTTGAGCGTATTGCAGAGCTGTCTCATAAGGCAAAATCGCGTATTGATAAGCTTGGCTATAAAAATGTTCATTTTAAAATCGGGGACGGAAGCCATGGATGGAATGAACATGCGCCTTTCGACAGGATTATTGTAACAGCGGCAGCCGGAAGAGTGCCTGATGCCCTCATAGACCAGCTTAAGACAGGCGGAAAAATGATTTTGCCGGTCGGAGAATCTAATTTGCAGGAACTTGTCAGGATAACAAAAACAAACGACGGTAAAATTGAAAAAGAACATCTGACATTGGTTAGATTTGTTGAGCTTGTTGGAGAATATGGATGGGGTAAAAACAAGTATTGACTGGTGGAATGCGTTATATGCAATATTTTGAGTATGGGGAAACGGAGATACAGTATTTAAGCGGCAAAGATAGAGTGCTTGGAAAAGCAATTGATAGAATTGGATATATTAAAAGACAAATTTTCCCCGAACCTTTTAAAGCCCTCGTATATTCCGTCGTTGGACAACAAATCTCGGGCAAGGCCGCTGAAACTGTCTGGAACAAGCTTACCGCGGCGGTTGGAGATATTACACCTGAAAGTATTGGGTCAACCGAGTTGGAGTGTATACAGACTTGCGGAATGTCGAATAGAAAATCAGAATATATAAAAGGCATAGCGGAAGCGGCATTGTCAGGTGAGATTGACTTTAACAGCCTTAATAATATGTCTGATT
>JAAYBO010000243.1 GCA_012730095.1 Clostridiaceae bacterium | reverse complement strand
TTGATTCTATAAGAGAGATTATTGATTCTGTAAAACCAAAGCGAACCTTTTATACGGTGGAGACTATGCCCTGGATGGTACCTGATTCACCCGAAGAATACCTTCAGTTAATTAAAGATGTAGACAGGAAGGCTTTTGGAGTACATTTAGACTTTGTTAACATGATTAATTGCCCAAAAAGATACCTGTTCTGTGACGAGTTCATTGAAGAATGCTTTACCAAACTTGGCCCTTATATCAAGAGCATACATGGGAAAGACGTAATAATGGAGAATGCCTATACAACAATAATCCATGAAACCATGCCGGGAAAAGGAATAATAAATTATAGGAAAGTTGCCCTGCTGTGTGAGTCGCTCGGGCCGGACACAACATTATTTGTAGAGCATTTGCCTGATTTTGAAAGTTACAGGAAGGCAGCGGCCTATGTAAGGGAGCAGGCTGCGTTAGCCGGCGTGAAAACAGACTAAATATTGTTTTATCTTTTTCCCGCAACAGGACTAAAGGTATGGCGAGGGCAAAGATGGCATATTAAAACTAAGTATAAGAAGAAATCAATGGTTCAATAGATTTGAAATATCATTAATCGGATTTAAAGTCTCCTTCATATACTACGGTGAACAATATACTAAAAAACGGTATGGACAATGTAGATATCCCTGTGCTTTCTTTCAAGACTAATATCATCCCAATGCACTCCACCATCAGAGGCGCAAGATATTATGCACAAGGAGGACATTTTCAATCGGAACGGTGGGTCAATTATATTGGATTAAACAGTACTGCCTGTTTGTTGGTTGCTTGAGGTGTTTTGATTAATGTCAAGTCATGCAAATAGAGAAAATAATAGTTTATCATTTGTAAAATTTATAGTTATTGTTTTTTCCGCATTATTTCTATTTACTTCATGCGTTACTGATAGGGAGCAGGAAGCAGCGTCCGGCGCGGCAGCCGAAGCCGGTGCCGTATGCGCATCAGCCGCAGCGTATGAATCCGTAACGGTATCGGAACCATCGCCGGTTATTGAACCTGCTGTTGAGCATGAATCGGATCAATATTCACTTCCTGACGGATTTGTATATGTAACCGATGTAATTCCGACAGTACAGCTTGAAATACCGTATCGACGACAGTTTCGACGGGAGGCAGTTTAAAGATGTGATCCATATTGATACTGTCACACGAAAGCTTTATGCAGATAAAACCAAATGTTATAATAAGCTTGTAAGAGCAGGTTAAACTGTATATATTCCATTACATCGCAAGGAGACGGGAGTAAATGTATCAAAATTATAAGACCGAACAATATAATTTTAAATGTTCGGTTAAAAAATCAATATTACATTGCCTGCAAATGTTATCTGAATTAAAACCAATACAAGTCGCAGATGATAACATAAGCCAGGAAGATTTTTATGAAGGACAAAAAGAGTTCTACGAATTTGTTGAAAAACTTTATTGTCTTATGCTCAGTGATCCGGATAAGTTCTTAATTTCTACGAATGAGTACGATACCTATATTCAAAGCGATAAAGCGAAAAAGAAAAGGGAAAAGGAACACTATACAGATGCTAAAGAAAGTAATCTAAGAAATAAATTTCAACAGGCAATCCGGTTTTATTCAAAATTTCTCTATGATATTGGCATTGCTGCAGAGTCTATTAATCCTGCTGATTATTCATTGGTAATATCAAAGGATAAAATGCTGCAAATCAAAGATGGCATGATGTCGACTCATATAAATAAGGATAATGAATTAAGATATAAAAAAATACGTGAGTTGGGGATTCAGATTAAAGAAGATAATAACTTTTGCATAATTTCTTCTGAAAAATATCCAAAGATGTTTTTTGGACTATGGGTATTATGTAAAGCAAAAGAGAGTAAGTATCATTATTTAAATTACTTAAGGGTAGATTATGAAGGAACAAAAAAAGAGTCACCGGATATTCAGGATATTCTGGAGACTTTACGGGAAGAACACCAGCAAATAATAAACGAGCTTCAAAAAGCGCTTCCAGGAAATAAAGTCAGAATGAAAATCAAACCATTTAATGCAATAACCTCAAGATCAAAATGGAAAGCAGAATATCGGTATAAAGGCAAGAATATTTTAGGCTTTTATGCAGCACCGGATAATATGATGATATGTATTTATTTCTATTCTCATCTTAATATTGCGTATATGTCAAAACGTTTACAGGAAGAAAATTATGACTTGTATCAATGGTATAAATCTAAATTTCCGGAGCGTTTATGTAAATGCCGATATAACAGGAGAGTTCAATTTGGAGAGGAATATCAAAGAATCTGTGGGTTTTCCAATCGTGCAGAAATTAAAAATCCGACAGATCAGGATTTAAATAATAGTATAGAAGTAATTAAGCTGTTTCGTGATTATAGATGAAAAAATCGCTAATTGTTTAGATATTCTGAGTTGTGCGGTCGGAAAAGAGGTCAGTGTAACAAGGGAGAAATCGAGGTTAGGGGGTAAAGCAAATGGATAAAAAACTGTTTATTCAGGCAATAGTTAAATACGTATCAGGTCTGATACTGGTTTCAATTCTGTTGTTTATTCCGGCGGGAACGCTTAATTATTGGAATGCATGGATGTTTATCGGGGCCCTTTGTGTTCCGATGCTTATTGTAGGAATAGTTTTGATGATCAGGAATCCGGAACTTTTGCGAAAGCGACTCAATGCAAAAGAGAAAGAAGCGGAACAGAAAAGCGTGATATTATTCGGAGGCCTGATGTTTGTCATCGGTTTTGTTGTTGCGGGACTGGATTATCGTTTTCAGTGGCTTGTTTTACCTGAATGGCTGGTGATAGCGGCAACCGTAGTCTTATTATTTGCTTACCTGCTTTACGCGGAGGTATTGCGCGAAAATGCGTACTTATCAAGGACAATAGAAGTTCAGGAAGGCCAGAAGGTTATAGATTCAGGTCTGTACGGAATTGTAAGACACCCAATGTATGTATCCACGATATTGCTTTTTTTGTCTATGCCATTAGTGCTAGGTTCGTTCTTTTCGTTTCTTGTTTTTTTGATTTACCCTGTTATTACGGTTAAGAGGATAAGAAATGAAGAAGAAGTGTTGGAAAAAAGCCTGGAAGGCTATTCGGAATATAAAAAACGCGTAAAGTACAGACTGATTCCGTTTATCTGGTAATGCCCATATAATAACACAATTGGCTGGAGGAAGATAAAGTTATGGAAAAAATAATGTTTGATGAACTGAATTAAATATTTTACAATGAAGCACAGTAAACCAGGTTTAAATAAGACCTGGTTTTTTGTTGCCGAATAATATTAATCTTACTAAATATAAGCATATTCCGGCTATTAACATAGCGAGACGACAAATAAAATATTATTGTCAGCATTTGACGTCCGGCATCTTTCGCTTTCTCACAATTGAAATCATATCTGCATACGACAGTTGTATTTTGTGTAAAAAAATAAATAAGTTTGAAAGGGATGTTGTGTCAATATGAAAAAAGTCGTGGTTTTGCTTATATCTTTTGTCATTCTGTTTTCTTCATGCGGGAAAAAAGATAAGCCTAACCGGAAACCGCACGATAACAATAAAAGTGAAGCAGTTGAAATTATTGAAAACGATAACAATAAAAATGAAGCAGTGAAAATTATTGAACCTGAAAAAACAAGCGCAGAGGCTGAAAAACCGTCGGAGTTTGAAACTGAAGAAAACAGCGAAGAGGATGAAAAACCAACGGCTCAGGATACTGCAAATCTGCCGGATAATCTGGGTTTACCGGCGTGCATATACCTTCCTTTGAACCGCAATCTTACTATATATCCTGAAACAGGCAGTGAAGACTCGGTTAAATGGTCTTCGTCGAATCCTGATGCCGTATCTGTCGAAAATGGAGAAATTATACCGCTGGCTGCAGGTGAATCGGTAATAACCGCAAATATTAATAATGCGGAAGGAAAGTGCAGGGTAATTATATCGGAAAATCCAAATACACTGGTGTACATAAACGATCCGGATTCTTCATATGAGGAGGGCACGGGAGACCCCACCGGTAACGGCGATTGGAATTTACCGCTGGCTGTACCTGAACATATAACGGAAATTAATAATTCCGACCTGAATGTTGCAACTTACATTTGGGAGTTTTTTATAGATGATTCATTTAACGCTGAACTCACCGTTCCGGGTTTCGGAGTGTCATATATGGTTCACTACGGCGCAAAACTGAAAGCTATGAGACAAGGCGGAAGCTTCGACCTTTTTGGGGATTATAAAGGCACTCTTGAGTTAGAAACTAAAATGGATGATGAATCTTACCTGAAGTCCTTGAAAGAATTAGCCCCGGATTTTGACATACATACCGTTAAGACATCTTTTGATTCTAAAACAATGGATGTCAGTTTTACTGTGGAAACCTATAACCTTGATGCATTTAAAGAGGCAAGATACGCATATTTACCTGAAAATACCGCTCGCATAGCTCCTCTTGTGCAAATAGCCGGAATGGCAATATCAGAAGCTGAAACACCAGTCTCCGCAGATATACAGATAATAGGCGATGAAGGGGGTGGACACGCCGCAGTCAGCAATCAGCCCGGAAATGTTCCTTTTGTAATTGAAATACATGGAGATGGAAAAGCAACATTATATCTTCCCAGGCTGCGTGCTGCACTCAACCGTGACTGGTTTAAAGGGTACCTTTCGAAAGTGCCTGTCCTGTGGCTGACGAAATAAGGGAAACCAGCTAAATGGAGAGTATAACTACATTTTGCATTTCGAAAAAGACCAACTGCCATCCGTAGAAGCTTTCTGAGCGGTAACAATTTTTATTTGAATAGCCATCCGCCATTCACATTTAATACTTCACCCGTGATATAATCTGCACCTGAAGAAGCCAAAAACAAAATTGCAGTAGCTATATCTTCAGGAGTTCCTGCCCTCCCGGAAGGAATTATTGTTTCAGGATTAAAACTCTCAGGTAGCCCGCCTTTGAAAAAATTAGTGTTGGCAATAACGCCAGGAGCTATTGCATTGACTGTGATTTTTTCCTTGCTTAATTCACGGGCTAACGCGTATGTAAGCCCAATAACCCCTGCTTTAGATGAAGCGTAAGCAATAGCGCCTTCACTACTTCCCCCTGAGAATGCAGCAATAGAGCTGATATTAATAATTCTTCCACCGGGTCTTCTCAGGTATGGAGAAACTGCAGCCGATACAAGGAATGCACCTTTCAAGTTGGTGTTTATTACTTGATCCCATAACAATTCCGACTCTTGTAAAGGCATTTTAGTTGTGACAGCAGCTGTTGTCCCTGCATTATTTACAAGTACATCAATAGTTCCAGTTCGAGCAACGATTTCCTGTATTGCTTTTTCAACACTTTGCCTGTTGCCAACATCGGTACTAATCCAATGGAGACTTCCGTATGATTGTGATGCTACACCGGCAAGTTCAGATTCTGTTCTACTCAATACAGTAACGTCATAGCTATTTTCTAAAAACTTTTTAACTGTTGATAGCCCGATCCCGCTGCTTCCTCCTGTAATAACAGCATATTTAATACTTAACATATAATAATGCCTCCCACTTTTTTCTTTACTGATTTTACCTGGTCGGATATAATAAGTAAAATATATATTTTATTGTTTTGTAATATAAAATACTTATTATTGGAGTGAGGGAAATGGAACTCCGACAGGTGCGATATTTCGTAGAAGTTGCTGAAAAATTAAATTTTACACGAGCTGCAGATAAAATTGGTATTGCTCAGCCTGCGTTAAGTCAGCAAATAAAACAACTGGAGATAGAGTTGGGTGGAAATTTATTTGTCAGAACAAAGCGAAAGGTTATGCTAACTAACGCAGGGACTTTATTTTTGGCTGAAGCAAAATTGTTGCTTGAACAAGCAGAACATGCAAAAGACATAGCAAGACAGGTATTTTCGGGATTATCCGGAAAACTTGTTATTGGGTTTGTAGAGTCTTCAACGTGGGAAATACTTCCTAAGATTTTAAGTATCTATAGTAAAAAATATCCTAACGTAAAAATCGTTCTTCGCCACCTGCATACCAATAATCAGGTAGAGGCATTAAAAAATAATACTATAGATATCGGAATCATAGGACTTCCTATAAATGATTCTGCCCTTCATATTCATACGATCAGAAAAGATCATTATTGGGTTGCGCTTCAAAAAGGACACCCTTTATCTTGTCAGAAAAAGATACATATTACGGATTTAAGTAATGAGCGCATCCGTGAGCTCGCGACGCTGAAAGTTTTAGGTTTTTATAGGAAGGAGATGAAAAGGCTGGTACTGCGCGAAAACATCTGGATTACGATATTTGGTCTGCCTTTTGGTTACATTTTTGGCACTCTGCTTCTTCGTGCCATACTTGATCAAGCAGCAACGCCAGATTTGGAAATTTTGCCGGTAGTTAACTTTTTCAATATTGCTGTGGGTTTTACTTTTATGCTTATGTTCACAATGTTTGTTAATTATACCATGGGACGAAAGTTTAAAAGCATAGATATGGTGGCATCACTAAAAAGTGTGGAATAAACGATATTGATATGTTCCCTTGAACGGCGATTTTCAAAAATTTCTGAAAACTGTTTGTATTTTTCCCACGAATCAGACGAACCTATATTTCAAAGCAGATACATTATGCCTTATACTAAAAAATGATGATGGATTATAAAAAGACAAAAAACAAATTATCAAGGTGTTATATCTGCCTTAATTGTGGGAAAACAACTTATGATAAAATAACCTCACCTGTTACTGAAATCATAGATTTGATATAATAAATCCAAGGAGGATGGATTATGAAGAAACTGGAAATCGCAGATGGAATATATATGCTTACTATGAATGTTGAGGACATTCTGTTTGAGGGAATCTGGGATATTGCGAATGGAGTAACTCTTAACTCCTATATTGTTCAGGGAGAAAAGACTGCAATAATTGATGGTGTAATTGGTTGGGATGGAATACCTGAAACCCTTTATGGGAATTTGGAAGAAACAGGTGTTGAGCTGAAAAATATTGATTATTTGATTGTTAATCATATGGAACCGGATCATTCCGGCTGGATTTCAAACTTCCGAAAAATTAAGGATGACTTTACAATAATATGTACTGATAAAGCTGCTAAGATGGTAACCTCCTTTTATAGCGAAGACAAAATAAGGATTGTGAAGGAAGGAGATACTTTAGATCTTGGAAAGGGTATGGTATTAAGCTTTCATCCGGTACCAAACGTTCACTGGCCGGACACGATGTACACCTATGAAAGAGGTACAAAAACCCTCTTCTCATGTGATATGTTCGGAGCATTTGGCAGGATGAGGGAGCATTGTTTTGACGATGAGCTTACGCCTGAAGAGATAGAGTTCTTTGAAAATGAAGGAATAAGGTATTATTCCAATGTAATGGCGACTTTTACACCCAGTTTGAGAAAGGCAATTGAGAAAGCAAAAACGCTGGAAATAAATATTATAGCGCCTGGTCATGGCCCGGTTTATAGAAAAAATCCTCAAAAAATCATAGATGATTATTTCAGGTTTTCCCGGTATGCCGAAGGGGCGGGTAAGAATGAAATCACCATATTGTGGGGATCTATGTATGGAATGACCGCGAAAGCAATTGATTACGTTGAAGACATACTTCAAAGGGAAAATGTCAAATACAATAAGCTTCAAATGCCGCTGGAAAGTGAAAGTGAAATGGT
>JAAYBO010000242.1 GCA_012730095.1 Clostridiaceae bacterium | reverse complement strand
TTAATTTTTTTGTGGACATTGCTTTTAATTATACCGGGAATAGTTAAATCCTATGCGTATCGAATGGTTCCTTACATACTGGCTGATAATCCCAGAATTGATTATAGAAGGGCTGTCGAACTCAGTAATCAAATGACAATGGGATATAAACTGGATATATTTATTCTGGATTTATCATTTATCGGATGGTACCTTTTGGGAGCACTGGCATTTGGCATTGGTATACTTTTTGTAAGGCCGTATGAAGATACAACCAATGCGGAATTGTACCTTGTTCTCCGGAAAAACGCATTGGAACAGGGAATGTGTGCTTATGAAGAACTTTTTCCCGGAGAGGAAACGGTAAATTAAAATAATCCTTTGTAACCTTTATCCATGGTTCTCCTTGTTTATCGAAGAAAGTCCGAACAGGCTCCCCAGTATTCCAAGAGCGGCGCTGCCTGATAAAAGCAGCGTAATAAGGCCGAGCAACAGCCTGTCCCTTGAAGGAAGCGGAATAAATGGAAGGGTTCCTCCCAATTGCCCATAACCCCGGTTAATAAGTATAGTAATAAGAACCGCGGCCAATAACCCACCTCCAAAGGTTAATAAGAAACCAACCAGTACAAAAGGAAAACCAATAAAACTATCAGGTGCGCCCAAAAGACGCAGTGTTTTGATTTGATCACGGTTGTGGAAAATTCCCTGCCTAATCATGTGCGATATGATGACAAGAGTTGTTACGCTCACCGCGGCAATAACAAGATAGCCCAGTATCTCAAGTGCGCGGGCGACTCCTTTTATCTGCTCCAGAACTTCCCTGTTATCGCGTACATAGTCAATACCTTTAAGATTCTTTATTGTTTGCAGAACCGAGTCAATCTGATCCAAATGTATTCTTATTTCAAGATAAGGTTCAAAAGGATTTTTCTCAAACAAATCAAGGACATATGATTCATCGCCCAGAATATTCTCCATGCGGGCGCGGGCTTCCTCCGCCCCTACATAACGGACATTCCATACTCCGTCGATCAGTTGTATATTATTTATTATATCCTGGGGATCTTCAAGCTGGCTGCTAAAATATGCGCTTATTTCCGCCTCCTGCTGGAGCATTCCGACCAATTGGCTGCTGACACCCCACAATGCGACAACAAGGCCAAGCAAAAACAATATAAGGCCGGTTCCCAGAAGAGAAAAGATATTGGAAACATGGTTATACCGGATAATTTTACCCGCTTCCCGTAAAAAGTAGCCAATATTCTTCATATTTGTTCACCGCCTCGTTCAATTGATATCTCCCCTTTTTTCACATGGATGAGGGTGGCTGATCGGCATTCATCTATCAAATGCGTTGCATGTGTTGTAATCATTACGGTTGTACTCTTATCTTTAAAGGACTCTAATAGCTTTAAAATTTTCACAGCATTATCATGGTCCAAATTCCCGGTGGGCTCATCAGCCAATATTAAAGCCGGTTTTCTTGCTACCGCTCTGGCTATCGCAACACGTTGGGCTTCACCATATGATAGCTTATCCACCAGAGTAAATGCTTTATGTTCAAGCCCGACACGAACCAAAGCGTTTTTAGCTGATTCTCTTGCTTTTTGCAGTGGAATATCCAAAAAACGCATCCCCATAATAACATTCTCGATAGCTGTTCTGCCTAAAATTAGCTTAAACTCCTGAAAAACCGGCCCGATATCTCTTCGAAGTTTTCTGATTTTCGCGGTTTCTCTTTTATGTATAGGCTGCCCCATCACTTCAAGAAAGCCGGTGGCAGGAAACTCCATGCCCATAAGCAGCTTCATAAGGCTTGTCTTGCCGGAGCCGCTTGGTCCGATAACATAGAAAAGCCCGCCCTGATGCAAATTTAGATTAATGTTTTGAAGAGCAACGGTACCGTCACGATATACCAGTGAAACATTCCTTGCCTTAATCATGATAACCCTCCGGATATTTATCAAAAATCAGGTGCAATGACAAACTTCAAATAACCGTCGAAAAACTCAACAGATTCTACCACTACATCACCCATCAGTTCTTTAAAATCAATAACAATCGGCCCGTTTCTAAACAATTCATTAATAGAGCTTTCAGTTAACGGCATCTCGAAAAAGCTGCCCGTGTTCACTTCAAACATAAGTATTCTTTTATCGGTGATGCTGAATTCTCCTATAAGGACCAAATGTTTTTCAGGTACTTCCACAATGATTTCATCAGGATTAAAGTAAAATATCATTTGTGGTATCTCCGGCTGGATTTCCAATACATCATTCAGTGTTTGTGCATAGATTGTGCCGGAAATCCTGGGAAATTCAAGCCTTAAGTTCAGGGCTTCAACAGGAAATTCACCGCGCGCAAAAATACTTGTAAAGCGGACCAATATTTCGGAAAAAAGGATCTTTAATTCATCCCACATCTGCTGTAAGTTGGTTAACTCGTTCTGATATAATTCTTTTGAATCGGCGAGAGAATCTAAAATCGATTCCTGTTCTTCCTTTAACCTATGCATATCCGCAATTGCGAGCTGGAGCTGAGCCATCGATTCATCCAGGCGCTTTCCGTATTCCGTTAGGTTTTCCCTCTCCAGCGCCAGTTCTTTTTGGCTTTTTTCCAATTCATCGAGCAAGAGAGCTGAGTTTCGGCTAAGTTCACGAAACATGTTAAGACTTTGTATAAAATCTGTCAGGTTTTTTGACTTAAGAGCAGTTTCAAGAAAAGATACCGGACCTTTTCTCTGATAACCGACAAGAAACTTTTCCAAAACATCAAGTTGTTCGTTATGGCCGGTTTGTTTTTTTGCTATTTCATTTTCAAGCCTTGCAATTTCGGATTTCAGTATTTCTATTTCCTGATTTGTCTGCGCCTCATGCCTTTCCAATTCCTCGATATTCTGGGAAATAGTAAACAATTCCTCCATTATTTTAATTTCCACATCGGAAATACCCTGAAGCTTCTCTTCTATCTCAATTATAGGCTGTACCTGTCCCAGGGCATGACGGGGTAAAGTATCCGCAAACACGAAAACCGTAACTAAGGTTATCACTAAGAACAAGCTGAATTTTTTTGTTCTTTTCATATTTGAGCCCCCCAAAGCAGGTCCTGTTTTACTTTTTTACCCCAATAGCAGAAAATATGAGAAACATATTTATTTTAATATGAAAATATGAACGAAATATGCTTCGTCCATATTCATATTATACCATGACATTTTTATAGTTTCTACTGCCAAAGATAACTATCCACCGCCGCGGGGAAGAAAGGGGTTTTATTGGCGAAACCTTGATGATTCCGGTCTTTACCGAACGTATGTATAATGTTATAATAAGCGTGAAGTAAAGGATGGATACTATTAAGAGATTTAATTTAGTAGTATTTAGTATTTACTGAAAGAAAAAATACATCTTTGAATAGTCTGTAAGGTGCTGAACGCTATGGAGAAACTGAAAAAGTTTATTGCTTATTACCGCCCCTATAAGGGCATGTTTTTTTTGGATATGTTTTGTGCGTTGGTTCTATCCGGAATAGATCTCTTTTTCCCTTCACTTGTAAAATATTTGATGGATGAAGTATACGAAAAAGTTCCGCCAAATATGGTCGAAATCGTACTAATTTCAGGTTTAGGTCTTTTGCTGCTTTATATTATAAGATATTTTTGTCAGCGTTATATAACCGCGCAGGGGCATATAATGGGCGCACGTATGGAAACGGATATGCGCAGGGATCTTTTTACACACCTGCAGAAACTGTCTTTTTCTTATTATGATAATGCGAATACGGGAACGCTGATGTCTCGTATAACCAATGATTTATTTGATATATCCGAGCTGGCTCACCATGGACCGGAAGATTTGTTTATCTCGGTATTGAAAATAATAGGAGCCGTTGCTATGATGCTGACAATGGACGTTAAGCTGACCATTATTTTGCTCGTGCTTATGATGTTCATTGTTGGGTTCACAGCCTTTTATAACCTGAAGATGCGGGCTGTTTTTGCAGAGAACCGGAAAAAAATTGCCGCTGTAAATGCCCAAACACAGGACACTCTTTCAGGAATCAGGGTTGTAAAATCCTTTTCCAACGAAGATATTGAGCAGAGAAAGTTCGACAGAGGAAATGAACAGTTTTTAAAAACTAAAGAAGACAGCTATTCGATAATGGGGCAGTTTTTTTCAGGGAATCAGCTCCTGCAGGGCATACTATATATATCTGTACTTGTTTTGGGCGGAATATTTTTAGGACGCGGGCAAATATCCACTTCCGATCTGATCGCGTATATTCTTTTTATAAATGTTTTCTTAAATCCAATCGATAGACTTGTTAATTTTACAGAGGCTTTTCAGCGGGGTATGTCCGGGTTTGAGCGTTTTCTTGAAATCCTTCGCACAGAGCCCGAAATCACGGATAAAGACAATGCAATTGATTTGACTGATGTTGAAGGGGAGATCAAGTTTAATAACGTTTCTTTCAGCTACAATGATAAGACCGAAGTATTAAAAGACATAAACTTGACGATATACAAAGGACAGACAATAGCCCTGGTCGGACCTTCAGGTTCCGGCAAAACGACATTTTGCAGTTTAATTCCGCGGTTTTATGAGGTAAATGACGGCTCGATTACGATAGATGGTATTGATATTCGTGACGTTACGCTGGAATCTCTTCGGCGTAATATCGGAATGGTGCAGCAGGATGTGTATATGTTCTCAGGAACGGTTGAAGAGAACATCCTGTATGGAAAACCTGACGCAGCTAAAGAAGAAGTGATAAATGCCGCAAAGCTTGCCAATGCGCATGAATTCATAATGGAACTGGAAAACGGCTATAACACATTTGTGGGTGAAAGAGGCGCCAAGCTTTCCGGAGGGCAGAAACAACGCATATCTATAGCCAGGGCTTTTTTAAAGAACCCTCCTATATTGATTTTGGATGAAGCAACTTCCGCTCTGGACAACGAAAGCGAACGCCTTGTTCAAGAATCCCTTAAGATTCTTGCCAAAGGCCGGACTACTCTGATTATTGCCCACAGACTTTGAACCATTAAAAATGCTGATAATATTGTTGTGCTTACAGCTAATGGTATCGAAGAGCAGGGAACGCACAAAGAGCTTCTTGAAAAAGGCGGTGTTTACGCATCCCTTCACAGTGAAACCGACAACGAGGGGAAAGTTCTTCTGTTTAGCTGAGTATTCACCTACACATATACGGCCGGCGACGAAAAAGAACGGTTATTGTATTTCCCGCACCGGTCGCCGAAATAACCTATGGCTTTTTGGTTTTCGAGCACGCACACTACCTCGCACCGGTTCGGGCATCCGCTGCAAATAAAGCTGCGGGACTTGAATTCAGCATCGGAAACCGAGAACCCTTTAAACATTGTTTTCTTTTTTTCGCGTTC
This sequence comes from Clostridiaceae bacterium, assembly GCA_012730095.1. Classification (GTDB taxonomy): domain Bacteria; phylum Bacillota; class Clostridia; order DSM-8532; family DSM-8532; genus DTU069. The sequence continues at coordinate 12,714 of JAAYBO010000242.1, read as the reverse complement.
AAGCTTTTCTCTTGCCAATATAGCAGCACCGATTGCTCCCATTACGTCGTAATGCGGAGGAACGAAAACGGGAAGCTGAAGCTCGTTTTCAAAAGCCTTGTGAATCCCTTTGTTAGCCGCAACACCGCCCTGAAAAAGCACCTTGGGAAGGAGTTCCTTTCCTTTTGCAACATTGCTCAGATAATTTCTGACAAGCGCTTCACAAAGCCCGCCAATTATATCGAATGCTGCATAGCCAAGCTGCTGCTTATGAATCATGTCCGACTCGGCAAATACCGCACAGCGGCCGGCAATTCTGACGGGTACTGCCGCCTCAAGCGCATAGTCACCGAATTGTTCTATTGGAATTTCAAGTCGTTCGGCCTGTCTGTCGAGAAACGAACCCGTTCCGGCGGCGCATACGGTGTTCATCGCAAAGTCTGTTACAATACCATTTCTTATTATAATAATTTTGGAATCCTGGCCTCCTATTTCAACAACTGTTTTTACTTCAGGATCCATTTGAATCGCGGCAACGGCATGAGCGGTGATTTCATTTTTAGCGATATCAGCGCCAATCTGTATTGCTGCTATCATTCTGCCGCTTCCGGTTACACCCACCGATTGAATTTGCCTGTCGTCATATTTTTCCTTTAATACAGCAAGCCCTGAACGGACTGCTTCCATCGGCCTTCCCTTTGTACGTATATACAGCTTTTCGACAACATTACCGCTGTTATCCACAAGTACAATATTCGTACTGACAGATCCGACATCAACACCTAATGCGTACATGTTCACGTCTCCTTTCCAATAAATCCAAAAAAGCTTCTATTCTTGTGCGATATCCCGCTTCACCTGTCATCTCGTCAACAACGAGTGACAAAATGGGTAATTTTTTCTTTTGCGTGACAGAAGGAAGTATTGACTTTGACACTATTTCCGGCATGCAGCCCATCGGAAAGATCTGAATGGCGCCGTCCATTTGCTCCTTTGCGGCTAATACCGCTTCGCCTATGCATTCCCGTGCATGACCACCTATATAAAGCGGGAGAAATTCATTAGAAGCATTTAATAATTCCCTTGAATTAAGCTTAATTGTCTTAAGAAGCATATCCTTCACCCACCAGGTTGGGGTAAGCTTCCTTGTTGTTGAAACTTTCATATCCATCAGAATATCTTCAATATAAAGGTTTGAAAAAGGCTCGATGACAGTGTAGATTTCTCCTATTACCGCTATTTTCAGAGGTTTTTTTGTATAATCAACAGTAATCGCTTTTAGCCTGTTACTATACTGTTTCAGTATGTTAACGGCTTTTATCGGATCACTGCATTTGAATACCTCTTTTTTACATGAGGATAGAAGGCCTTTTGCCTCGCCGGGGTTTGTTTCATATCCTGCAATCGTATGCGCGGCGGCTTCAATTTCATCGATAAGCTTCATAGCGGTAAAAGCCAGAAAAATAGAACCCATTTTCGACAGAGCACTTTTTTTGCTTGTGGAACCAACCTTTCGAACTCTTTTAAACAGCTCATTTAGTCCGATGCTGCTAACAGGATCCATTATAATAAATTCAATGTTATGGCCAAGCTGTTTCAAAATCCGCATCTGTAACTCGGAATATTCACCGAATCTGCACGGTCCACAGCTCCCAACTAAAAGTACCGTGTCGGCGCCGCTTTCCACGCTGGCAATATAGTTTCCAACCATTAATTTAAATGGAAGACAAATTTCCTCCGGAGAATACTTTGAACCGAGACGTAAAGCTTCCTTACTGTTCAGAGGGGGTATAATGTAATCAATCCCAAGGCTGTCAAACAGGATTTTGACCGCTAAATACACATTCCCAAGGTGAGGGATTGTAATTCTCATTCAAAACCCTCCTTTCGAGCATGTCAATAAAGGCTTCGACGCGTGTGTCCATTCCCGCCTCACCCGTGTGTTCGTCCAGTTTAATAACTAACATTGGGAAATGTCCGATACAATACCTGATAAGATCAATTATCACAGAATCAATTCCGCATGCGAATGACGACAAATAAATGATACCATCGATCCGTTTGTGTCTTAATAACACGCAAGCGGCCCCGAATATCCTTCGCTGAAAGGTCCAGAAAGGTTTTTTAACAAGTTTTTTTACCTCTTCGCACGTTTCGCTGTCGCTGACAAACTCCTCGGTAATGATCCCGATTCCCTTTGCGCGGAGTTTATTAACAATACCCATATTTAAGTATTCATCAAATATTACATATGGATGGCCAGCCAACATTACCGTAAGTTTTTGGCCAGGCTCGATTATTCCGGTACGGCTTTTTTTTTGTGCTTTTTTGGCGCTGATGAAAGCTTTTTTTATTTTAGCACTGTTTTTAGTTACAGCTGAACCTGCTGAAAAACACCATTTAAAAAACTCCTTTTCGTTTTGCATATATATCGGCTCCATAGATACTTTTGGAACATGGGGAATACTGTGTATTATCATTTCCGGTAAACCGCAGAATTTTGGGCATATATATTCTTTTTTACAGATGCTCATAATACGCGGTATAATCAGGTAATCGCAGCGGTCCTTTATCGATGCCGCGTGTCCGTGAAACACCTTAACAGGAAGGCAGGCCTCATCAACACAGAATTCGACCCCCATATCCATAATATCTTTATTGGTTTGTTCGGAGACTATGATTTCCGAGCCAAGTTTTGAAAAGAACGTTTCAAAGAAGGTATGGTATCTGCAGTATAATAGCCCCTTCGGAATTCCAATCCGCATTTAATCACTCTTTCAGGTTTTCATTTTTATTACTCGTTATTATGTCCTGAAAGAAAGGGGTTTATTAATGCTGTGGAATAAATAACCCGCCGCTATTCCATTTGTACAATGACATTATTGATCCATTTTTTTGATATGAAACGTTTTAAGCCGAGACTGAATTTAAAAATCTCCTCTAAGTTTACCAGCACATAAACTATGTAAACAGGAAGGTGATACACAAGCCCTCCGACAAAGGCGAGAGGAACAGCAATGAACCATACTCCGAAAGTGTCCAGAATAAGGCTGAATTTTGTGTCCCCGCCGCTCCTTAAAATACCCACTATATTTATCATATTGAATACTTTAAGCGGAATAACAAAACTGAAAATTCTCAATATGATACGGGCATTTTCATAAACTTGTTCGGTAACGTTATAAAAAACAAGCAGATTACCGGAAGAGAAGAAAAGAATCAGTCCGACGGTGATGCCAAGGGCAGGTCCTAAAATGGCCATCCGCAAAGAATAAGTAAAAGCGGTCTGCTCATCGCCTTCTCCTATCTTGTTTCCGACCAGCACCGCGCAGGCATTCGACATGCTTCTAAACAGCACAAAAGAAATCCCTTCAATAGCTGATGCAATGTTAATCGAAGCGAGTATATTTGTACCCATTCTCCCGTATACTACGGTGTACATTGTAACTCCTGTTGACCATAAAACCTCATTCATTATTACAGGTATAACAACTTGAAAAAACCTCACTGCAAAGTCCCGGCTAAACGCAAATAATTCACGAAATGAAGCAGCGGGGGCAAGCTTTAAGGAATATACCGCGCCAAGGATTAAAATGGCCTCTGCAAATCTTGCAATAACAGTGGCGGCTGCGGCTCCCCGCGCTCCCATTGCGGGCATTCCAAGCTTTCCGAATATAAAAATGTAATTCAAAACAGTATTAACAGAAAGTGCGACAGCACTGGCTATCATAGGCAGCTTGGACTGTCCCGTGCTTCTTAACGTTGATGCAAAGCAAAAGGTGATAGAGGTCGGAATATAACTAAAGCAAACTATCCTTAAGTAAGAGGCGCTAATACGAATAACCTCGGTGTCTTTGGTAAAAAGAGACAGCACAACCTCCGGAAATATCATAACAATCAATGTGGCAAGAACCGAAACAACAACAGAACATAACATACTTAGTCCTAATACCTTGCGAATATTTATTACATCTTTCTTTCCCCAGAATTGTGCAACAAATACCGACGCACCGCTGCCTACACCAAACAAAAACAGCGCAATTAAGAAGAAAAGCTGGTTTGCAAGCGCAACAGCCGCTATGTTTGTTTCACCTAATTGTCCTACCATGATAGTGTCGACAAAATTCAGCGAAGACATAATTAAGTTTTGAATAGTAATGGGTATTGCAATCCGAAACAGGTTTTTATAAAACACCGAGTCCCCAAAAAGCAGTTTTTTCATAATGTTGTATCTCCTGTATGTAACCTGAACAAAATAAGGCGGCATAAACTTGCCGTTTAAATACTTTGTGCGGTAAAAATTTTCTTAGCCACATGGCCTTTTTTAAAGACATAATCTTATATTAATCAAAACAATCGTTTTTGTACAGTAGAAAATAAAGCCTGTCTAAATATTTCGAAAGCAGTTTTCCCCGCAGATTTCTTTAAGGTATTGAAGCTTTGTCGTAAACTGGTACAATTAATATAGCTGTCACGCTATAAGTGATAATAAAAAAGATATGTATAATTAAAAGATGTTTACTGGATAATATTTGATCTACACAAACCAATAAAAAAGGACTATATTTATTATATGAAACAACGGGAATTTAAACTGCAAAATAAAACCAATAGCCGGCAAATGAAAAAAACAAAAACAAGACCGGTTTTATTATATTCGATAATAGCTGTTATAGCGGGTGTTCTTTCAGGAATCCTTATATCTTCGTTTATATGGAAGAATGAAAAGGTTTCATCCTTTAAAGATATATTCAATGTCGAAAAGAGAGATAGCAGCAGCGAAGAAAAACCGGCATCTTCAGAAAAAAGAGAAAACGGAATTCAGGCCGAGTATAAAATAACCAACGGACAGAGGTATTACACAAGACTTGTCGAAGATGAAGATAAAAATATCCTTCTTATCGGTGAAGATGCTACAAGCGGTAATTACGATACAATTATAATAGCCTCGGTTTCGGACAAAAACAAATCAATAAGGCTAATAAACTTTCCCAGGGATATTTACATTGATTACAGCGAGCATGTATTGAGCCTTTTGAAGAAAAAATCCCCCAAATTATATGGTGCGAAGGGGTTTCAGAAAATCAACGCCGCACATACCGTCGGTTCAAGAATAGAATATGAGGACAATATGGGAAGGTTTGGCGACAGCAATATTGACTTTCTTGCCGATATTATCGAGGAAGTGTTCATGATCCGCGTTGATGACTATGCGTATGTAAATACAAAAGGTTTCAGGAGTATTGTCGATCTTTTCGGCGGAGTGGAAATTAATGTTCCCGTCCGGATGAAATATGACGATCCGACACAGGATCTCTATATTGATTTACAGCCGGGACTGCAGACGCTGAACGGCGAGCAATCGGAATGGTTTGTCAGGTTTCGTCAGGGATATGACAAAAACGGGGAATTTAAAAATTATTCAGATGAATTCAGAAAAGAAAATCAGAATGAATTTCTAAAAGCTTTTTTCAAACAGCATATTAACTTAAAAAACCTTGGAAAGGTTGATGAATTAAGCAAGTTAATCGGTGAGAACATCAGGACGAGCATAATAGGGGTACAAAAAATCTCGGAATATATCAATCTTCTTCGTAAGTCGCTTAATAAAAACTACACTCAGCAATCGGAAATCATCGAGTGTGCTGATTCAATAATAGACGGAGTTTATTTTAATAAAATAAGATCCGAGTGAAAGCTCACAATTATTTGTGTTCGCTGTAATGCTTAGCGACTTTCGAAAACCCCAGCTCCTTAAGTGAATCAATAACGAACTGCTGAATTACCGAGGAATGTATACTGTCGGAACCGTAGGAATTTATTTTTTCCTGAACAACTTCACCAATATTTTTTATATCGGAGCTTGCCATCGGGGCTCCTGCTGAATCAGAGGCATATTCAACAGTCAGCATTACCTTATTGATGTCAAAGTCCTGTAAGCGCCCGTCCTTTTTTATTACTTTCATTCCAATCAACTCCTCAACAGTTGTACAGCCGGCAATCGTCATTTATGCCTGCGATCTATTATATTATAAAATGAACAGGCAATATTTGCAAAGTATTACAAAACAAAAAGAGCATATGATTATATTATGATTGTCTTTAGGGTTATTAACATCCATTTTAACCGGGCTGTCATACAAAAGGAAAATAATAACGTATTATTTATTGATTAATACGGATGGAGGGGATGATATATATGATGAAGTATCTTGAGAAAACACTTTACTTTGGACTGGGTCTTATAACCTATTCAGCGGAGAAAGTCGAAAATCTGGTAAATGAACTGGTAAAAAAGGGCGAAGTTGCCGCCGATGACGCAAAAAAGATTGTTAACGAGTTAATTGAAAAAGGGGAAAGTCAGAAGGAAGCCATTAGAAAATTTATCAGGGAAGAAATGTCGAAGCATGCAGCTCAAAAAACCGGACCAGTTGCTGAAGATGTAATCAGGCAGATTGTACGGGAAGAGTTGGAGAGAATCAAAAACCAGGAAGACACAGAGGAATAACCAAAGGACGGGGAGCGGATGCTCCCCAAAATATTTTCAGATAAGTCCGCCAATCAGCCAAAAGAGGGGCCCTATGGACTCATAGGAAATCAACTCCCTTACAATCCTTGTATGTTTTATGTAAAATAACTCAAAAAGGTGACAAGCCTTATATTATTCCGGATACGATGTATTCTTTTTTCCCTGTCTTGTATACGGTATAATAAACTATGGGCATTCAATATTGTCAATCAAGAGCTTAACTGAAAAATTGTTTTTCCTTTAGGGAAGAATACTGAAATCAAGCTGTTAATGAAGGTTTTGGAATGCAATTATCATTACGGAAAAGGTGAAAACTATGGAGAAAAGAATAGGTGTTGTTGGTATTGTAATTGAGAATGCGGATATCACCAGCAAAATTAACTCTATTTTACATGACCATGCCGAACTTATTATTGGAAGAATGGGAATTCCGTATCGTCAAAGACAGGTTAGGGTTATTTCATTAATTATTGAGGGAACAACGGATGAAATTGGGGCTTTAACCGGAAAACTTGGAAACCTTCCCGGTGTAAGTGTTAAAAGCGCACTGTCAAAAAGCTGACACTCAATATTACCACGGATCCCGCTAATCCACCCGCTGTTTATTCGGTATGAATTACAAATGAAGTTTTTGTTTCCGTTACCGTACAATAGCATTAAAAATGTCTGAACAATAACATAAGTGACTTGTAAAAGGGATTAACGGGCGTTTGCCGTTCTTTACAAATAAAATATTCCGTATTACAATTAAGAATAACAGAAAAGACATTTTTTAAATGAATTATGTCTAAAAGATCTAAAAGATACCGAAGGAAGGACATCAATGTGGATAGGTATTTAATTCCCTTTAATACGGATGAAATTGCTCACGAAAATTATGATGTTGTAATAATCGGAAGCGGAATAGCCGGTGTATATACCGCTCTTCAGATAGACAGCAGGATAAAGGTGGCAATTATTACAAAGGAAACTATTGATATCAGCAATTCCGTACTTGCTCAGGGTGGAATTGCGGTTTCTCTTGATAAGGAAGATTCGCCGGCATTACATTTTAAAGATACTGTGTATGCAGGAGCCGGTTTATGCAGCGAAGATACGGTATGGGTTCTTGTTAATGAAGCGGCCGAAAATATTGAAACCTTATGTGGTTATGGAGTTAGATTTGATTTAGGCGAAAACCATCAGCTTGCGCTTTCACGCGAGGCCGCGCACAGCAAAAACCGCATTATCCATACCGGTGACGCTACAGGCAAGGAAGTATGCGACACTTTAATAAATGCTGTGCTAAAATGCAAAAATGTTAACATTTTCGAAAGAACGTTTGCAATTGATATTATTACCGAAGATAATAAGTGCCGCGGTTTGCTCGCTTTTAACGAAGATTCCGGCGAATACAAATTTTTTGCGTCTGATATTGTTATTTGCGCATCAGGCGGTTTTGGTCAGTTATATCAATATACGACAAATCCTCCGGTTGCCACCGGCGACGGCGCTGCAATAGCACACCGGGCAGGGTGCGAACTGATGGATCTCGAATTTATACAGTTTCACCCGACTGTGCTGTATCATCCTGAAAACAAGTCTTTCCTTATATCCGAAGCAGTAAGGGGTGAAGGAGCGTATTTGCTGGACAGCTCAGGCAAACGGTTTATGCATGATTACCACCCGATGGCCGAACTTGCTCCGCGAGACGTTGTTTCACGGGCGATTTTTGAACAGATACAGAAAACCGGAACAACCCACGTATTTCTTGATATTTCGCATAAAGATGCCGGGTTTGTCAAAAACCGCTTTCCAACGATATATTCAACATGTATGAATTACGGGATAGATATAACGAAGGATAGAATACCCGTCGCTCCTGCTGAGCATTATTGTATGGGCGGTATAAAAACCGATGAATATGGCAGAACACGGATAGAAGGCTTCTATGCCTGCGGTGAGGCCGCCTGCAACGGTATTCACGGCGCTAACCGCCTTGCAAGCAATTCGCTTCTTGAGGGCCTTGTATTTGGAAGAAGAATTGGAATAGAAGCAAGCCGTATTATTTTGAACAGGAAAGAATGGTCTGCGGTAAGGGCTGTGCATGCTAAACCGGCAGCCGCCGAAACCGAATTTGAACTAAAAACGGGAGAGATAAAAAAACGCCTGAAAAAACTTATGACCCACAATGTAGGTATAATACGCAATGAAAAAAAACTGAATCGTGCATTGGAACAGGTTATTGAAATGAAAACGCAAATTAAAGGAAGACGGCTCGTTTCAATTGAACAATGGGAATTAGCAAATATGCTCACTTTGTCCGAACTGGTAATAAAATCGGCGCTGATCCGCAAAGAAAGCAGAGGGGCGCATTTTAGAACAGATTATCCGCATACTGATGATGTTAACTGGAAAATAAACACTGTCATATAATAGAAAACTGATAGTTAAAAAGCCCTGATTTGAAGGAGGAAGGGTTTAGTGGAAAAATGGATAATTAGAGATGTATTGGAAAAAGCATATAAAGAGGATATGCCTTTTGGCGATATCACTACCGATTATAGTGTCCCCGAAAATGTAAATTCAAGGGCGTATATGATCACAAAGCAGGAAGGGGTAATAGCGGGCATTGAGGTTTGCATTGAAGCATTTAAAATGCTTGATCCGGATACAAAAGTTATCCCTCTTGTCGAAGATGGGGATTTTGTTGAAGCAGGAACTCGAATACTTGAAATTGAAGGAAAAAGCAGAGCACTTCTAAAGGCGGAAAGGACTGCGTTAAATCTGCTGCAAAGGCTTAGCGGAATTGCGACAATTACCCGATTGTATGTTGAAAAGATAATTGGATACAATGCAAAAGTTACAGATACGCGCAAAACCACACCGGGGCTTAGGGCACTTGAGAAATATGCGGTCAGGAAAGGCGGAGGAACGAACCACAGGCTTTCACTTTCCGATGGCGTATTAATAAAGGATAATCACATTAAAGCTGTTGGCGGAATAAAAAAAGCGGTGGAAGCTGTTAGAGAACATATTCCCCACACCGTTAAAATAGAGGTTGAAGCTGAAACCCTCAAGCAGGTAAAAGAAGCACTGGAAAGCGGAGCTGATATTATTATGCTCGATAATATGCCGCCCGATATTATGGAGCAGGCTGTTAAAATGATAAATCATAGAGCTATAACGGAAGCTTCGGGGAATGTAACCCTTGATAATATTCAGAAAATTGCCGCAACAGGTGTAGATATTATTTCTATCGGGGCGCTGACACATTCGGTAAAGGCAATGGATATCAGTATGAAGTTTGAATAGCGACAAATTTAAACACATTGTGTTGAATTTTGTCAATACATGACATGAAGTTAAGTTGTATTGACATCTTGTGGACAAAACGTAAAAGAATCCACAAGATGTGACCGAAAAAAGCCTGAATAATATAGCGATCCCCCGAAACCCTTGATATCAAAGGACTTTAAGATATTTATAAATAATAAAAGATATCCACAGACTTGTGGATATCTTTTGTGTCTTATGGTGTTTTAGCTATGTATTTCAACGAATTAAGGGTTTTCCGAATTAATCCACAGCGCGAAAAAATCACTTTTTTGACGGATAAGGAAGATCATTTATCAGGTAATGCAAAACCTCTTCAAAGACCGGAATGAAAAACAGTATCTGACGGTGCCGGGTTTCACCGCTGAGCGGTTCTTCTGTCAGGGACTTAATATCAAGCGGTTCTTCACCTATATGATATATTTTGGTGTTTATACCCCATGAATCAAGAGATGAACCTATCAATGGAACGACCTCATCGTTATCAAGCGCAATATTCGCAACCTGTATTGTGTGGTTCAAGCCCATATTAATTGAATCGGGAAATACGGAAGTATAAAGATTACTGGTTGGGTACAGCTCTTTCAATAACGGTGAAACAAGGAGTTCCGCGCCAGCTTCGGCCCACGGTGTTCCATGATGTGGAACGTTGATAAATATTATTTTATTAACATCCCGGTTTTTAATATAGGAACGACGGCAAGTATAGTACCTAACAATAAGTCCGCCCAAGCTGTGAGCGACAATATTCACTCTGTTCGCCAAAACACCCGTTTGTTTACATTCACTTTTAATTGTATCCAATGTCTGTTCCAGAATATTTGCCATTACTTCAAAATCCCCGTTCGTAGAGTAATCCATCGAAAAAACCCGGACCCCTCTACTTTCCAAATAATTTTTCATAGGAACCAGAGATTCCGATGTATCCTGAAAGCCGTGTATCAAAAGGACAGGCGGCATTGATAAATTCCCATTCCATACGGCGGGAGCGCTTTTTTTTGCCGAGATTGTTATTGATACAGGTATATCTTTCGGATTTATTCCCTCATAGTTATCTATGGGCGGTAATTTAGGGATAAAACGAATAACCGCGCGGCCGTTTTTGTCGGTTATTGGATATCTTGGCTTGATCACGGCGTTAAAATTGTCCGTTTCAATGTTTATCAGTGAATATGGAACAGGTGCGTTTTGCGAATCATAGAGCGATATATCTAACAGCATTGAAGATGCTCCATCTGTGCAAAAGGTTTTAAACTGTTCCGGAAACACATTATAAGAAATGATAACGCTGTCATCGGAAGAGAACATTAATTTCAATTTTGCTTTAAAAAATCCCGTAGGTATTTCTATTATTATAAAAACAATCAGACAAACCAGAATTAAATTAAAATTTTTTAAATATTTTTTCTTCATAAACATACCTTGTGGTTTTGTTATTTGGTACACTTTCCGGTGGTTTAAAGTTTTTCCGGCTTTTTACGTTAATAGCATATTCACACAGTGAAAAAACATTCACTTATTGCAATTTTTCCCGTTATTTTAAGAAAAAACAATTGCGTGTATTTGTCGGCGAATCAAAGGATAAACTATATGGTGAATGAAAGGAGATGAAAATATGAAAGTACGTGATATAATGACAAAATCGGTGGCAACCATCAGTCCCGAGGCGACAATAAAAGACGCGGCGCAGATGATGCAGCGCCATAATGTGGGCTCGATACCGGTTGTTGACACAAACGGACTTGTTGGTATTGTTACCGATAGGGATATTGTTGTAAGAAATATAGCATCGGGACAAGATCCTTCTTCAACACCCATAAAAAATGTAATGACGTCTCAGGTTACAACAGTGACGCCTGATGAGGATGTGAATAAAATTACGCAGATGATGTCATCCAGACAAATTAGAAGGGTTCCCGTAGTTGAAAACCAAAAGTTAGTGGGCATGGTTTCTCTCGGTGACCTTGCAACAACCGGCATGACCAATATGGAGGCTTCGGAAGCATTGGCTGAAATCAGCAAACCTTCAAAACCACTCAATACTATAGCATCCAAATAGTAACACACATATATTTATTATGCGTGGTAAAAATAATAATGTGCGTACCGGAGTTTTTAAGCAATAGTGTTCTGCCTCACAATGAGCGAGGCTTTTGAGGAGGGATACCATGAGCAGGAAAAACGGCATCATGTCAGAACACCTCAAGGAAGAGATTGCAAAGGAACTCGGTGTGTATGATATTGTAAAAAGCGATGGCTGGGGATCAGTTACCTCAAAAAACTGCGGAAATATGGTTAAAAAAGCAATTGAAATTGCCAACCGTAATTCCGGGTAACCCATCGCGGCATATGCTGTAAAATCGGATTCCGGTTATTTATTCATTAAATAACTGTAACCTTGGTTCTGTAAAGCTGTATATGCTATTACAGATGAATAATGATGTCTAATCATTTTCATAAAGCCGTAAAATTATTTTACAGCAGTGCAGTTTTTATAACCGGGAAAAAACTCCGGTCGTGCATTGGCAGAGAGCATGGAATCATGCTCTCTGTTTTATGTCCGAAAGGACGTCAAAACCCGCATTTTACCGGATATAATGATATTGACAATTCTTTTGCAGCCATGTTATACTTACATAGCGAAATCGATGGAGAGATGGTCGAGCTGGTTTAAGGCACCGGTCTTGAAAACCGGCGTGGGTTCACGCCCACCCTGGGTTCGAATCCCAGTCTCTCCGCCATATTATATTATCAAGTTCGATGTGGAGAAGTACTCAAGTAGGTCGAAGAGGCGCCCCTGCTAAGGGTGTAGGTCGTTAATGCGGCGCGAGGGTTCGAATCCCTCCTTCTCCGCCACAATTTGTCTGAGAACCCGCTATTTTAGCGGGTTT